>JBDSTJ010000568.1:0-7516 GCA_039928335.1 Streptosporangiaceae bacterium
CTGGGCTCCGCGCTGAGGATCCCCGTGCACGGCGTCTGCACACTCGACGCGATCGCCTGGGCGGTCGGCGGCACCGAGCCCTTCGTGGTCGCCACCGACGCCCGGCGCAAGGAGGTCTACTGGGCGCGGTACGCCTCGTCCCGGGCCCGCGGCTCGGAGCCGTCGGTCGGCCCGCCCGCCGAGGCCGCCGCGCCCGGCCTGCCGGTGTTCGGCGAGGGGGCGGCGCTCTATCCCGAGGTCCTGCCGGGCACGCCGATGCCGCCGTCGGCCGAGGCCATCGCCGAACTCACCATCGCCCGGCTGTCCGGCCGTCCCGGCCTGCCCCTGCTCCGGCCCGACCCGCTCTATCTGCGCCGCCCCGACGCCAAGGAGATCGGTCCCCGGAAGAAGGCGATCCAGTGAGCACGATCAGGACGATGACCACCGCCGACGTCGCGGCCGCGCTCGAGATCGAGAACGAGCTGTTCCCCGAGGACTCCTGGACCGAGGGGATGCTCCTGGGTGAGCTCGCCGACCAGGGCAGGACCCGGCACTACGTGGTCGTGCTGGCCGAGGACGAGATCGTCGGCTATGCCGGGCTGGCCTCGGCCGCCGACCAGGCCGACGTGCAGACCATCGGGGTCCGGGAGACCGCGCAGGGCCGAGGTCTGGGTGCGGCCCTGCTCACCGAGCTGCTGGCGGAGGCCGCCCGGCGGGCGTGCGCGGCGGTCTTCCTTGAGGTGCGGGCCGACAACGACCGGGCCCAGAAGCTGTACGAGCGGTTCGGATTCGACGTCGTCGGGGTCCGCAGGAACTACTACCAGCCGTCCG
The DNA here is from genome assembly GCA_039928335.1 of Streptosporangiaceae bacterium. GTDB lineage: Bacteria > Actinomycetota > Actinomycetes > Streptosporangiales > Streptosporangiaceae > Actinocorallia. Next base: position 811 of record JBDSTJ010000568.1, read on the forward strand.
GCGTGGACGCCATCGTGATGCGCCTGGAGATGAAGCGATGAACGAGCCGCTGGTCCTGGGGATCGAGACCTCCTGTGACGAGACCGGGGTCGGGATCGTGCGCGGTCACACGCTGCTGGCCGACACGGTCGCCTCCAGCGTGGCCGAGCACGCCCGGTTCGGCGGGGTCGTGCCCGAGGTCGCCTCGCGCGCCCACCTGGAGGCGATGACGCCGACGATCGAGCGGGCCCTGGCGCACGCCGAGGTGTCCCTGCACGACCTGGACGCGATCGCGGTGACCGCGGGTCCCGGCCTGGCCGGGGCGCTGATGGTCGGGGTGGCCGCCGCCAAGGCCTACGCGCTGGCCCTCGGCAAGCCGCTGTACGGCGTGAACCACCTCGCCGCCCATGTCGCGGTCGACCAGCTCGAACACGGGCCGCTGCCCAAGCCGTGCGTGTCCCTGCTGGTCTCCGGCGGGCACTCCTCGCTGCTGCTGGTCCCGGACGTGGCGACCGACGTGCGGTCGCTCGGCTCGACCGTGGACGACGCCGCGGGCGAGGCGTTCGACAAGGTCGCGCGGGTGCTGGAGCTGGGGTTTCCCGGCGGTCCGATCGTGGACCGGATGGCCCGGGACGGCGACCCCAGAGCGATCATGTTCCCGCGGGCCAAGCTCGACGACGGGACGTACGACTTCTCCTTCTCCGGGCTCAAGTCCGCGGTGGCCCGCTGGGTGGAGAACAAGGAGAAGGCGGGGGAGCGGGTGCCGGTCGCGGATGTGGCGGCCTCCTTCCAGGAGGCGGTGGTCGACGTGCTCACCCGCAAGGCCGTCGCGGTCTGCAAGGACCAGGGCGTCGACCATCTGCAGATCGGCGGCGGTGTCGCCGCGAACTCGCGGCTGCGGGCGATGGCCCAGGAACGCTGTGACCGGGCCGGCATCCTGCTGCGGATCCCGCGGCCAGGTCTGTGCACCGACAACGGGGCGATGGTGGCCGTGCTCGGCTCTGAGCTGGTCGCGAGCGGGGTCGAGGCGTCGCTGCTGGACATCCCCGCCGACTCCTCGATGCCGGTCACCACGATCAGGGTCTGACCGACTGGCTGGATTCTTTCGGATATTGGCTTTCGGGCCACTGGTCGTGATCGGTTCCCGGCGTCATCGTTGAGCCATGAGAAAACTGGACCGGGCCTGGATCGTGGCCGGGGTCGCGCTGGTCGCCATCATCGGCGCCGCGGGATTCCGGGCCACCCCGGGTGTCCTGATCACCCCTCTCCAGGACGAGTTCGGCTGGTCCCGCGGCACGATCTCGCTCGCCGTCTCGGTCAACCTGATGCTGTTCGGCCTCACCGCGCCCTTCGCGGCCGCCCTGATGGACCGGCTGGGCATGCGCAGGGTCGTGTCGAGCGCGCTCCTGCTGGTCGCGGCGGGCAGCGGCCTGACGGTCTTCATGACCCAGAGCTGGCAGCTGGTGGCCCTGTGGGGCGTGCTGGTCGGCCTGGGCACCGGCTCGATGGCCCTGGTGTTCGCCGCGACGCTGACCGACCGCTGGTTCGTCCACCACAAGGGCCTGGTCACCGGCATCCTCACCGCGGGCGGGGCGACCGGCCAGCTGATCTTCCTCCCGCTGCTGGCGGTCCTGGCCGGCGAGCACGGTTGGCGCGCGGCCTCGCTGACCGTGACCGGTGCGGCCCTCGCCGTCGTCCCGCTGGTCTGGTTCCTGCTCCGCGACACCCCCGAGGAGCTGGGCCTGGTGGCCCTCGGCGCGGCCGGCCCGGTGGAACGCATCCCGCAGAAGGGGACGGCCAGGCGGGCGGTCACGGCCCTCACCACCGCCGCCCGGACCCGGGGTTTCTGGTATCTGGCCGGGGGCTTCGCCATCTGCGGGGCGAGCACCAACGGCCTGGTCGGCACCCACTTCATCCCGGCCGCGCACGACCACGGCATGCCCGAGACCGCCGCCGCGACCCTGCTGGCCCTGGTCGGCATCTTCGACGTCGCCGGCACGATCCTGTCGGGCTGGCTGAGCGACCGGGTCGACCCGGCCAGGCTCCTGGTCGCCTACTACGGCCTGCGCGGGCTGTCGCTGCTGGTCCTGCCGCAGCTCTTCGCGGCCTCCGCCCACCCCAGCATGCTGATCTTCATCATCTTCTACGGTCTGGACTGGGTCGCCACGGTCCCGCCGACGGTGGCCCTGTGCCGGAAGCTGTACGGCAGGGACGCCGCGATCGTGTTCGGCTGGGTCTTCGCCTCGCACCAGGTCGGGGCGGCCGTCGCCGCCACGTTCGCCGGGGTCACCCGCGACCACCTGGGCGACTACGACCTGGCCTGGTACGGCGCGGGCGTCCTCTGCGTGGTCGCTGCCTTCATGTCCTCGAGCATCGACCGCAAGCCGCCGCCCAGGGCCCCGGCGATCCCGCCGGAGCCCGTCGTGCTGACCCCCCGGTAGCCGGTTAGTAGTCGTCGCCGGCCAGGACGTCGTCGGCGTCGACGATGCGGTAGGCATAGCCCTGCTCGGCCAGGAACCGCTGGCGGCGGGCGGCGAAGTCCTGGTCCAGGGTGTCCCGGGCGACCACGGAGTAGAACCGGGCACCCTTGCCGTCGGCCTTGGGTCGCAGCACCCGGCCCAGTCGCTGGGCCTCCTCCTGGCGGGAGCCGAACGACCCCGACACCTGGATCGCGACCGAGGCCTCGGGCAGGTCGATGGAGAAGTTGGCGACCTTGGAGACGACCAGGCAGTTGATCTGGCCGTTGCGGAACAGGTCGAAGAGCCGCTCGCGCTCCTTGTTCTTGGTCTCGCCCTTGATCACCGGCGCGTCGAGGCGTTCGCTCAGCTCGTCGAGCTGGTCGATGTACTGGCCGATCACCAGGGTCTGCTCGCTGGCGTGCCGCTGCACCAGCGCTTCGACCACCGCGGACTTGGTCTCGGTCGTCGCGCAGAACCGGTAGCGCTCCTCGGGCTCGGCCGTGGCGTAGGCGAGCCGTTCGGCGTCGGTCAGGGTGACCCGCACCTCGACGCAGTCGGCCGGGGCGATCCAGCCCTGGTTCTCCATCTCCTTCCACGGCGCGTCATAGCGCTTGGGGCCGATCAGGGAGAACACGTCGCCCTCGTGGCCGTCCTCGCGCACGAGCGTCGCGGTCAGGCCGAGCCGGCGGCGGGCCTGCAGGTCGGCGGTCATCCGGAAGATCGGCGCGGGCAGCAGGTGGACCTCGTCGTACAGGACCAGGCCCCAGTCCTTGGCGTCGAACAGCTCCAGATGCGCGTACGCGCCCTTGCGCCGGGTCGTCATGATCTGGTAGGTCGCGATGGTGACCGGCCGGATCTCCTTCTTGGTGCCGGAGTACTCGCCGATCTCGTCCTCGGTCAGCGAGGTGCGCTTGATCAGCTCCTGTTTCCACTGGTGCACCGAGAGGGTGTTGGTCACCAGGATCAGCGTGGTCGCCTTGACCTCGGCCATCGCGGCCGCGCCGACGATCGTCTTGCCCGCGCCGCAGGGCAGCACCACGACCCCGGAGCCGCCGTGCCAGAACGCCTCGGCGGCGTCCTTCTGGTAGGAGCGAAGCGACCAGCCCTCCTCGCGGAGGTCGATCGGGTGGGCCTCGCCGTCGACATAGCCGGCCAGGTCCTCGGCCGGCCAGCCGATCTTGAGCAGGCCCTGCTTGAGCGAGCCGCGCTCGGACGGGTGGACGGCGATGGTGTCCTCGCCGAGTCGGTCGCCCAGCATCGGCTGGATCTTGCGGGACCGCAGCACCTCCTCGAGGACGGCGCGGTCGGTGGAGATCAGAATGAGCCCGTTGACCGGGTCCTTCTCCAGCCGCAGCCGGCCGTAGCGGCCCATGGTGTCGGCCACGTCGACCAGCAGGGCGTGCGGGACCGGGTAGCGGGAGTACTCGATGAGGGCGTTGACGACCTGCTCGGCGTCGTGCCCGGCGGCGCGGGCGTTCCACAGGGCCAGCGGGGTGACCCGGTAGGTGTGGACGTGCTCGGGGGCCCGTTCCAGCTCGCAGAACGGGGCGATGGCCCGACGGCAGTCGGCCGCACGTTCATGATCTACTTCGAGGAGGAGGGTCTTGTCGGACTGCACGATCAGCGGGCCGTCTGTCATAACAGGCCAGTTTATGCGCGCTGGTAGGTGCCGCCGCCGTCGCCGCCGCCGCTGGCACTGATGCCCACGACCACGTACAGGACCACGAGCAGGACGCCCACGACGAACGCGGCGCCGAAGCAGATCCACGACCACATCGTCAGCTTTCGCGCGGCGTCCGGCTCGGTGGTGACCTTGCCCATGGCCAGGGCCGCCAGCACGATGCCGGGCACCCCGAGCAGACAGCAGAACACCAGCAGGATGTTGCAGATCAGCGCGGCGACCGCGCTGCCGTTGCTGGCCGGCTGCTGGTAGCCGTACGGCCCGTACAGGTGCTGGTAGGGCTGCTGCTGGTAGGGGAGGCCGCCGGGCTGGTTCTGTGGCTGCATCCAGCCGTAGGGATCCTGCTGGCCGTACGGATCATTGGGGGGGTGTCCGTAACTCACGAGATGACCTTTTCGTCCATAGCAGGTGTGACTGTGCAGAGTACCTGGAGGTTCAGGCGTTCCGGACTCCGGTGATGCGGTGCAGCGCGAACCGCTGGATCGACGCCCGGGTCTGGTCATAGGCGGTCAGATAGCCGCCGTCGACCCGGACCGGCTCGATGATCCGGCTGGTGGCCTGGCCCTGCTGGTCCAGATAGCCGATCCAGAGCCGCTGCCCGATCGCAGCCCGCAGCTCCTCGATCATGGCCATCGCCGGGGTGCGGGGAAGATCGCCCTCTGGCGCGCCGATCTGCGCGGCCTCCTCGCCGGCCCGCAGCGCCCGCACCGCCGCCAGCGCCGTGTCGGGGCTGAGCATGTGCTCGGGCGGCCCGGACCGGGCAGTCGACTCGGCCCGGTGCACGTCCTTACGGGTGATCACGACCCCGCCCTCCTGCGACTCCGCGACGGGCGCGAAGCCCAGCGCGCGCAGCGACTCCAGCAGCTCCTGCCGGGACAGCCGGGAGGCCAGCACGGTCGGGGCGAGCCGGTGCAGCCGCAGCGCGGCCGCCCGCCGGTCGGCGAAGATCTCCTCGAGGGTGGCCGGGTCGTCGCAGCGCAGGTAGGACAGGGCCGTGCCGACCCGGAGCTGCCCGTGCCGGCGGGACACGTCATCGATCAGATAGGTCAGCGGCTGCGGCACCGGGGTGGCCGAGTGCCTGGTCAGCAGGTCCTTGAGCTCAGCGACGGTCCGGCCGGCGTCGAGGGCGCGGCGGACCGACTCGGGGGTGAACCGGTAGACGGTCGCGCCGCCCTTGGACTCCACGTCCGCGGTGAGCGCGAGCTCCCGGCCCAGCTCCGGCACGAGCGGGCCCGGTGCGACGGCCGTCAGGTCGGCCTGGAGCAGCACGTGGTCGACCGGTTCCGGCAGCAGCTTGGCCAGGTTGACCTCGACGCCGTCGAGCAGCTCCCGGGCATAGGAGGCGAGCGCCCCGTAGCCGGTCAGGCCGAGCACCGCGGCCTCCCGGAGCGCCCAGCCGACCATCCGGTCGTGCAGGCCGCCGGTCCGGCGCGGGTGCCGCCAGGCGAGCTGGTCGCGCACCGACTCGACGGTGGCGGCCAGACCGGGCGTGAGCGCCTGGAGCGCCTCACGGCGCACCGTGGGAGCGTTGGACCGGGTCGACTCCTCGGCCAGAGCGTTGATCGCCTTGTCCCGGTCGTCGCGCTCCCCGGCCAGACCGGGGACCCGGTCGGTGTCGAGCCAGGCGTTGGCCAGGTCGGTCCAGCGTTCCGCGGCGTCCCGGAGCAGCCACAGGTCGTAGGACCTGGTCGGCATCCACTCGGCCTCGCGGGCCAGCAGCCCGGCCGCGTAGGCCACCTCGATGATCAGCGCGGCGTCGGTCTCGGGCACGTCGAGCACAACCGCCGCGGCCTTGAGGTCGCGGACCGCCAGCCCGCCGCTGCGCAGCACCGGCGGGGGCTCAAGGCCCCAGTGCTCAAGGAGTTCCTCAGTCAGCCGCAGCGCGGTGAAGGCCTGGCCGGCCGCGATCTGGTCGGTGACGGGCAGGGCCCGGTCGGTGCCGTGCAGGCCGGGCATGGCCAGGTCACGGAAGAGCACGTCCCGGCGCAGGTACAGGCCCACCTCGCGGGGGAGGGTGACGGTCCGGTCGTCGGTGGCCACCAGCAGGCCCCGGGCGAGGAGCTTCTCGATCGGGCTCTGGGCCGTCTCGAGCGCGACGGGCCGGCGCGCGTTGTCGATCCGCCCGGTCGGCGGGCCCCAGGCCAGCTGGTCCAGGGCGGCGCGGGCCTCGGGGCCCGCGGCGTCGATCAGGTCCTCGGGTGCGGCGAGCCGTTCGGCGATGAGCTCGGCGAGCCCGCCGGGGCCGGCGAACGAGGTCGCGGTCAGGCCGAGGTCGAGGGCGAGCAGGGCGAGCCGCTCGGCGGGCAGCGCGGCGAGGGCCTCCTTGGCGACCGGGCCGAGCCCGGCGGGGAAGGGGAGGGCCTGGCGGACGCCGGGGGCGACCCGGAGCGCCTTGTCGGTGCCCCAGACCAGGCCGTACTCCCGGAGGCGCTCGACCAGGGCCACGGTCTGCGGCCGACTCAGCCCGAGCCGGCCGCGCAGGGCCGCCGGCGAGGCGGGGGCGGGCAGGACCAGGAGGGCTTCCAGGACCGCGAGGGCGGCGCGGTCCAGCCGGTCGAGCGCCCGGCTGACCGCACCCTGGGAGGAG
>JBDSTJ010000569.1:0-8091 GCA_039928335.1 Streptosporangiaceae bacterium
GGTGCAGGAGGCCAACGCCGCCTCGGCGGCGGGTATCCGCTCCGACGTCGGCGACCTGAAGGCGCAGATCGAGGACCTGAAGACGCAGGTCGCGAACGGCCAGGCCCCGGACTTCACGGCGATCGAGGCCACCGCGGACTCGCTGGTGGCGGGCGCGGAGTCACTGGCCGCCCTCGACGCGGAGAACCCGGAGCAGCCGCCCGTAGAGCCCACGGAGTAGTCAAGCTCCCCCTTCGGTCAGGTCGCCCCCGCGCCTGACGGCAACGCCCCGCTCTCTCCGGAGGGCGGGGCGTTCTTCCGTGCCCGGGTGAAGTGTCCGGCCGCGGAGCCAATCGCGCGGGGCTGCGCTTTCGTTGGAACCACAGGCTCCGCGACCAGGTCGAAGGGAGGATCTCAGCAGTCAAGGGTCACACATCGGCGGCCGGTACATCGGTTTCCAGCCCGAGCGCCTGGCGGAGTGTCGCCGGCGCTGTGTTCGTCTTGATGAACTCCCCGAGCCTCTCGGCTTCATCAGGGGTGAGCGGCGCGTTGGCCGGGGCGAGGCTGCCGCTCATCCGCACCGTGCTGATGCTGTCGAGCCAGAGCTGTAGCAGCCGGGAAGTGGACAGCACGTCGTCGACCTGCGGGCGCGGGGTGATCGGCGGCCGGTAGCTGGCCCCTTTGCTGAAAGCGCTCACGAGAGCACCGGGCCTGAACGGGCTGCGCTGGTGGTCTCGGTCAGGGCACTCTCGCGGGCCTGCTGAACAAGGAGCTGCGTGAGGAGCTCGTCGGCCGTGCCTTCCATCAGCGTGCAGCCGAGGCCCGATCGCATCTCGGCGTCGGTGAGTGTCCGGACGCGGGTGGCCATCCACGAACCGCCCTGGGATCGCCAGAGGTGCCATGCGGGCCAGTCCGCTTGCAGGTGTTCGGCCGTGATGATGGATGTCATTGCCCTCTCCCGATGCGTTGTTCGCCTATTGGAACCAGCCAACAGCGAGCGAAGCGGAACGAGGGCCACGATTCGTGTCCCCTACCTCAGACCAGCAGGCCGACCCGTTCGGCGAGATCGTGGGCGTCCTGGCGCAGCACGGCCGGTCCTTCGGTCAGGTCGAGGACCATGCGGCGGCAGTACCCGTTGTACCGGGCCGTCTCCGGAGCGGCCGAGTAGGCACGCTGCAGGGTGCCGAGGACCGCGGCCGGGTCGCCGCCGAGATGCCACGCGCGGGCGACCTCGATCAGGTGCCGGCCACGCCTCGGCCGGGACAGGATCGGCGCGTTCACCGAACGGTTCGCCTGCCGGATCCCCTCGGCGCGCTGCCGCAGCTCTACGGCGATCGTCACCGCATGCGCGGGCATGATCGTCCTGCCGAACGACGTCATCAGGTCGTAGTGTTCGGCGGGCAGCGTCCGCGCGATCAGGTCGGCCTGCTCCCACCACCGCCACGCGGTGCCCTGCTGCCCCGCCCTTGCCGCGGTAAAGCCCATCTCGAAGTGCAGCGCACCCCACGTGCCTCTCAGTGCGTCGGCAGCGTCACCGATGCCGGGGCGTAGAACCTCCAGTGCTTCCCGGTTCACGGCCTCGGCAGCGTCGAAATCACCGGCGTCCCGGTGGGCTTGGGCGAGCCCCCACACCGCATCACCGAACGCCTTCGGATCCTCGGACTCCTCGGCTGCCATCACCGCGCGTTCGGCGGCACGCCACAACAGGCCCGAGTCCGGCTGATAGGCGAGGTAGAACTGCGCCAAGTTGAACACCCCGGCCAGCACGGCGAACGCTTGGCGGCGCTCGGGCCCCTCGTAGGTGCGGGTGGCGTGCTTGGCGTCCCGGATCAGGTCGGGCAGCAGGGTGCCCAGGACCGTGCGGTGATCGGGGGCTGCGTGCCTGGCCCGCCATGCGGAGTCGAGGCGGGCTTGCAGGTGCGGCAGCGGCGACCGTGGCCCGTTGGCCGGAACCCCCACGGCGTTGATCGCGTCACGCACCTCCGGCAGGGATCGGTGACCCGGGCCCCGGAACAGGCTGACGGGCATCGCCTGCCCGCCGGTCAACTGTCCGATGTCCTGCACTCGCAGTACCTCGGCGAGGCTGATCAGCGTCGGGAGCTTCGGCTGCTGCATCTGGCCGGTCTCGACGGCCTTGACCCAACGTGCGCTCTTGCCGACCAGACCGCCGAGAACCTCGCGGGACATGCCCCGCCGGGTCCGGAAGAACTTGATGCGTTCTCCTACGGAGAGGTTCGGATCGGCCGGTCCGGTGTTAGTTTCGTCTGACATGGTCCCGCCTTATCTGTGAAGCGTCGCAACTCCACGGTACGGCGGGACCTGTCGTTTCGCAGGGTTCCGGGAACCCGAGACGCTGCTGCAACGCCGAAGCCCCGCCGGTCTCTTGACCGGCGGGGCTTCGTAGGTTCGGACTACCAGTCGCGGCTGTTGGTGACCGGCCCCTTCCAGTTGAGGCGCGGCCCGGCGTCAGCGGCGTTCGACGTCAGGTCGTTGGATCCGGCGACCCGGTGTCGTGTCCGGCCGCAGACACGGCAAGACCCGCAGTGCGGCCCGTTTTCACGGATCCGCACCGCGGGCCGAAACCGAAACCTGCGCAGGTCAGAGGGTGTTTCTGGCGGCACCAGGGGCGAAACCGGTTCCGCCCTGGGCGGCACCGGTTACACGTCCTCCTCGTCGTCCTCAGGCTCGTATGCGGCGGGTAGGTCCGAGGCGTGGATGCCTCTCGCCGAACCGCAGCAACCCCGGATGTTGACGGCCTTCGTGGAGATCTTCGCGGCCTTGAGCATGCCGGAAATCGCGGTCGACGCCGCGGCCTTCTCCATCGTCAGGAGGTTCCCGTACACCGTCGGCCACCTCTCGGCGAGCAGCTCGATCAGGCGGTGTGAGTGCATGGCCTCGGCCCCGTCCTCCCAGATGACAAGGACCTGATCCACGATGTTCGACTCCTCGACGTCCACGATGACCTCCCCGGCCGCCTCACCGGTCAGGGTGCCCTGGGCGGTGCGCAGGGCCAGGGCGCGGGCGGCGATGTCGTAGGCCTCCTCCTGCTTGATGAACGCCGCGCGGGCGACCTGCGCGCCGAGGCCACCGGTCCCGAGCTGACCGGCCCCGGGCTCGGTCTGCGGGTTGAAGATCGTCGCCCTGATGCCGCGCTTGTACGCCCCGGTGCCCATGATGAGGTCGTTGGGGATGTGCCCGGTCACGGCCAGGCAGAAGCGGATCAGCGCGTTGTCGGTGATCACGCGCGGGATGGACTTCGCGTCCGGGCGCTGCGTGGTGAACACGAGCAGGATGCCGTAGGCGCGGGCCTTGCGGATCAGACGGCCGGCGACCTCGGCGGCCTCCTTGCCGTACTCGGACTCGAACAGGGTGTGGCACTCGTCATACACCGCGAGCAGCGGGTGAAGCCCCAGGTCACGCATGGCAGCCAGCTCCTTGGACACCTTCCGGCCGTTCGGGAAGTGCTTGCGGTCCATGTCCTTGATGAGGGCCTTGCGGCGCTTCATCTCCCGCTCAAGGGCCTTCAACGAGTCGAGGGCGGCCTTGCAGTCCTCATCGTCGTCACCGCTCACGTACCGGTGGCACACGGGCTTGATCGCGTCGAGGTCCCCGGAACCCTTGAGTTCGTAGATCCACAGTTCGGCGGCCGGGTCGAGTGCCCCCGTCAGCGCGATCGTGAGGATGGCCGAGGTCTTGCCGGACCCCATGATTCCGCCGATGAGCATGTTCGCGCTCATCAGCGGGACCGTGACGAGGCGTCCGCGCGGGTCGAACCCGAACGGGATCGGGTCGAAAAGGTCAGCCTGACCCGAGTAGAGCAACGGCCACAGACGCCGCTTCGCCTTCGCCGGGTCCTCCCTCGCCACCCACAACACCAGGCGGCCCGGGTGGGCGTCACGGTCAGGCTCGGGCCACACCGTCGACAGCGGCCGGCGCATCGCCGCGGCGAGCGCGGACCGCTTCTCCATCACCTCATCGGCCTCATACGCCCCGGGCAGGTCGAGTTCCGCACGCCACCCCGGACCGTCCGTCTGGATCGGCGACACGAACCGGATGGCCCCCTTGATCCCGATGGCCTCGATCGCGGCCTGGACCTCGGGCGAGTCCAACGCGCGCTGCAGGTGCACCGACACGTACCGCTTGACCACCGGCCGGTCGGCGTTCCCACCGGCCAGGCCGAGCAGGGACGCGACGACGACGCCGACGACGGCCAACTGCCAACCGGGCAGGAACACGGCCGCAAGGGTGATGAGCAGGGCGGCGGGCACGCCCACGTACCCGGTCTTCTTCCAGCGCTTGCCGGTCCGCTGCGACTGCAGGTTCGCCACGCGCGTCCAGGCGTCACCGTCCTTGCCACCGGCCACATGGGCGACCACGGGACGGGCCTCGGCATCGGTCACCCACCGGCCCCACCTGCGGGACAGGCGAGCCACACCCCGGGGCGACTGCGTGGCCAGACGTCCCCAGTACAGCGGCACACGGACCCCGTGGAACGTCGCCCTGTGGGTGTAGTAGCGGATCACGAACTTGGACGCCGCCGCCAGGTCCGCGCGGTTCCGCAGGTACGGGGCGATCACCGCCGGAGCTTCGGCCAGGTGCGCCCGGCGGTCGGCCATCCAACCGCCGGCCGCTGCGTTCGGGTCGTCGACGAGGACGCCCTCGATCACCTCTTCGTACAGCTGCACGTCAGAGCCCGGCGGGTCCTCGACCTCGGCGAGCTCAAGGACCTCGTCGTCGAGCGGCTGGTCCTTGCGGATCGGGACGACGACCTTGTGCAGGTCTGCCCGGCTGAAACTCTGCGGGTCCGACATGATGGTCTCTCCTGTGTTCGCACGGGGAAAGCCAGGCCCGGGATCTCTTTGGATGGATGCCCCGGGCCTGGCGGCTAGTTGGCCTGCTGTACGGCGTCGGCGAGGATCTCGGCACGGTCACCTGGTAGGCCACGGTGACGTACCGGCCCGCGCGGGTCCCGGTCGGGCCGGTCGTACACCCCGATCAGGGTCAGGTCGGCGGCGTCGACGCCGACCCCGGTCTCCTCGGCCAGCTCCCGCACTGCGGCGGCCACCGCGGTCTCTCCGGCGTCGACGTGCCCGCCGGGCAGCGCGAGCAGGCCCTTGTGGGGGTCCCAGCCCCGTTCGATGAGCAGGACGTGGTCGCCGCGGACGCAGACGACATCGGCGGTGTAGCGGATCGTCTCCGGCTTGGTCATTCGGGGGCTCCTGAGGTCACTCCGGCGGGCACGAACGGGCACGTCGCGTGCACACGCGCCCACCGCATGACCCGGGCGACGGCGATACCGGGGCTGGTCCCGGCGCTGGAGTCGACGGCACCGCAGCCGCTGCACCGGCCGCTGGCGGTGTGCTCCGTGCCCAACGGGTGGCCCTGGCGGATGTCGATGTGCCCGCCGCCGACGGTGACGGCGCGCTGCAGCACCCCCTCGGGGAGCGCGGTCGAGGGCAGCGCCCAGCAGGCCGCGGCGTGGGCCTGCGCCCAGTCGCGGACCGGCGGCAGGTCGAGGCGGGCGTGGCGGCCGATGCCGTCGCCGCACCCGTCGCAGGTCGCGGCGCAGTCGATGCCGCTCCCGGTGAGTGTGATGGTCGCGCCGTTGAGGGTGCGGAAGGTGGTGCTCACGTCAGGGCCTCTCCTTCATGTCGGTGACGGCGTCGCGGACGCGGTCGTCGAGGGTGCGGTTGTCGATCTTCGGGTCTGGCTTGGGCTCGGTCATGCCGACCCCCGGGCGTTGAGCAGCGCGGCGACGGTCTTGGCGTGGTTCTCGGAGTGGATCCGGGCCGCCCGGTCGGCGGGCGTCTCGCAGGTGCCGGTGCAGTCTTCGTGCCAGCAGTCCGGGCAGACCTCGGCGCCCATCAGCCGGCGTCCTTCGCCCGGCTCTGCGGCTCTTCGGTGATCGGGTCGGGCACGTCGGCGGTGAGGATGAACTTCTTGGGCATCTGCTGTGCTCCTTGGTTGGGTTCCTGCCGGTCTGTGAGCCGGTCGTGGGGGCGACCGGCCGGACAGACCTTCAGGAAGCCAGCACAGAAGCGCGACTCAGAGCAGCGGCGAACTGCAGCACAGACTCAGCGGGCAACGCCGCGAGGATCCGCGAGAGCGCCTGAGCGTCCTCAGCGTCGAGGTGGACACCAGCCGGGACGGTGGTGTCTTCCTGCCGGTAGGCCAACACCTGCAGCTGGGCGGCGTCACCGTCAATCGGCTGCCACTGGGTGAGCTCTACCGCCACGGTGACGCCACCGGCACTGTCGAACTGGGCGACGACCAGCTCGTGAATCACGGGGCGCGTCCCGGGCTGCGCCGGGTGGGTGATGGCACACCAGGCGGGGCAGCGGGACAGGCGGGGCGCGGGGTGCATAGGATTCGGCACGGGTCAGACCTCTCGTGTCTGGTCAAGGCCTCGGGCTGGTGGGTGAGATCACCGACCCGAGGCCGCTTCATTTATGTGTGGTGCGGTACGGCGGCGCGGCACTCATGCCCGCGGGCTCCAGCCCTGCAGAGGGTCATCGCGTCGCCGTACCGGCTTGAGGGTGTACCGGCGGAAGACCCTTTCGGGCCCCCTTCGCCCGCCGGTACACCCAGCTCATGAGGTGTTCTTCTTCTCGAGCTGGCACTGCTTCTCGAGCTGGGCGCTCAGGTCCTCGGGGGTGTCTGCCATCAGTGTTCGGGCGAGGCCGATGCTGAGCCCGTGGTTGGTGATGTCGCGGTGGCGGGTCGCGAGCCATGAGTGGCCCGCTGCCCGCCAGATCTTCCAGTCCGGCCAGCCGGCGGTGAGTTGCGTGAGCGGGTCGGTGTGCTGGATTTCTTCGCTCGCGTTATCCGTCACGGTTCATTCACCCCTTGTAAGGCTCCCTGGCCAGCTAGGGTCAGGATCGTCGGACTGGCTAGCTCCCATCATGCTCAGAACTTGTTCCCAAATCCAGAACTAGTTCTAAGAATCTTGGCCCAATGCGGCCAGCGAACACAGCAAACGGCACACACCCGTGAAAAGCTCACGCCATGCCAACTGAGTACGCACCCACGGTCCGAGGCCGCCGCCTCGCCGCCGAGCTGCGAAAACTTCGGGAGAACGCCAAACTCACCCCGGAAAACGCAGCAACCCTCCTGGGCTTCACCCGCCCCTGGCTCGTGAAGCGCGAGACCGCGATGATCGTCCCGACCCTCGCCGACGTCGAACTCATCCTCGGCGCCTACGGCGGCACCAACCAAGCACTCCACTTCGCGCTCAGGGACATCGCCCGCCGCATCCGCGAACGCGGATGGTGGGTTGGATACGGCGACGTTCTCGACGACTCCTATGCCGAACTCGAAGACGCCGCAAGCAAGATCAAAGTGGTACAGAAAGAAGTCGTCACCGGCCTCCTCCAAACCTCGGACTACGCGCGCGTCCTGATCGGCGAGTTCACAGACGACCCCTCAGAAACCGACCGACGACTACAAGCCCGACTCACCCGACAGACCATCCTCCAACGCAGCCCGGCACCGAGACTCGAAGTGGTCTTCTCAGAGGAGGTACTCCGCCGGCCAGTCGGCGGAGTAGAGGTGATGCGCGAACAACTCGCCGCCCTCGTGACCGCAGCCGAGAAACCGAACGTGTCCATCCGGATTGTGCCGCTGAGCAGGGGGCATTATCCCGCCTTGGGACAGGGAAGTATGTCACTCTTCCAGTTCGAACCTAAGGTAGAACTAGACACAGCCCACGTCGAGACGATCGCCGGGTCCCGCTACATCGAGGAGGTCGAAGAGGTAAACCGGTGTACAGCTATGTTTGAGAGAGTTGCATCAGCGGCACTTCCCCGGGATGAGTCGAGGGACCTCATGACCCTCATCTCCAAGGGAGAGGCCCCCGTTCCATAGGAGCATCCATTCCATGCGCTTCCCCGAAGATGACCTTTCGTGCGCCCAGTGGCGTAAGAGCACGCACAGCAGCGGCGGCGGCAACGACTGCGTCGAGGTCGCACCCGTCAGTGGTGTGATCGCCGTCCGCGACAGCAAGCACCCGACCGGCGGGGCCCTCGGCTTCACCCGCACCGAGTTCCGCGCGCTCACCACCCACATCCGTAACCGGAGCTAACTCCCGGCCGGTGGCCGCCCCCTGACGGCGCG
>JBDSTJ010000570.1:0-11446 GCA_039928335.1 Streptosporangiaceae bacterium
GTGGTGATGTGCGCGGTCTATCCGGTGCCCGACCCGCGCACCGGTGACCAGGTGATGGCGACGCTGGAGCTCGACCGGGACTTCGACCCGGCCGAGTTCGCCGCGTTCCTGCGGTCCCAGCAGGACCTCGGCACCAAGTGGGCGCCCCGGTTCGTGCGGCTCACCAAGGAGATGCCGCTCACCCCGACCAACAAGGTCGACAAGAAACCGCTGCGCGGCCAGGTCTGGGAGACCTCCGATCCGGTCTGGTGGCGGCCCGGCCGGGAGCTGGCCTATGAGCCGTTCGACGGGTCCGCCGGGCTCCGGGCCGAGTTCGCCGCCCACGGGCGGCTGAATCTCCTGGCCTGACCCGGGGGCGAACCACGGCCGGAGGTCAATAAGGTGTGAGTCGAACGCACCTGCCCCGATCCGAGACGGCCCATGATCCTTCCCACACTCCGGCTTGGCCTGCTCGCGCTGGTGCTCGCCGTCCTGCTCCCCCCGAGCCCGGCATCCGCCCACACCGAACTGACCGGCAGCGACCCCGCCGACCGCGCGAAGATCAGATCTCCTGCCTCGGTTTCGCTGGAGTTCAGCGACCCGCTCCAGGCCTCACTGGTACGGGTCCAGGTCAGGAACACCGGCGACACTGCGGTACAGCAGGGCAAGCCCAAGATCAACGGCGGCAGGATCGAGCAGCGGCTCAAGTCCAACCTGCCCGCCGGCCCCTACGTGATCCTCTACCGGGTCGTGTCGACCGACGGGCACCCCGTCGAGGGCTCCCTCCGGTTCACCGTGATCGGACCGACCGAGACCTCGGTGCCGCTCCCGGAGCCGACTGTCGCCGCGGAGCCGGTCGAGGGCGGCAGCGGCCGCTGGGCCGTGGTGATCGGTGGTGTGTTCGTCGTGCTGGGCGTGGTCGGCGGCATCCTCTATCTCAGGCGGCGCAATGCATAGCGCCTACAAGGCGGCCGTGGCCGTCGCCGTCGCCGCGTTCGCCGGGCTGATCGCCGCGCTGGTCGCGGGTGGTGCCGTCGCCGAGAAGGTGATCCCCGGGCTCGGTGACACCAGCACCCTGGTCCGCTGGGGCCTGCCGGTCTCCCGCCTGGTCATGGACCTGAGCGCGGCCGTGACCGTCGGGACGCTGCTGATGGCCGCGGTGCTGCTGCCGACCAAGAACAACTGGATGTCCTCGGGGGCGCTGGGCTATCTCAAGGCCGCGTCCTGGAGCGCCGCCTCGTGGGCTGCCGCCGCCGGGGTGACGCTGGTCCTCACGGTTGCCGACGTACTCGGCACCTCGGTCCGGCAGATCCTCCGGGGCAACGAGCTGAGCAGCTACGTCGGCCAACTCCCCCAGGGCACGGCCCTGCTGCTGGTCGTCCTGCTGGTGATCGTCGTCTCACTGCTGGCCCGGACGTCCGCGAGCCCGGCGGCCGCGCTCGGCCTGCTGGCGATCTCCCTGGTCGCGCTGCTGCCGCCGCCGCTGACCGGCCACTCCGCCTCCTCCCCCAACCACTCGGTCGCCCTGGTCAGCCTGGCGCTGCACCTGGCCGCCGTGGTCCCGTGGGTCGGCGGCCTGTGCGCGCTGACCTGGCACGCCCTGACCAAGGGCGACAAACTCGCGGTCGCGGCCGGCCGGTTCAGCCGGCTGGCCGTCTGGTGCTATGTCACGGTCGGGCTCAGCGGCCTGGCCAACACCATCACCCGGCTGCCCGACCCGTTCGAGCTGGCCACCACCAACTACGGCCGGCTGATCCTCGCCAAGATCGTCGCGTTCGCGATCCTGGGCTGGTTCGGCTGGCACCACCGCACCAAGACGATCCCGCTGATCGCCGAGCGCAGGACCCTGGCGTTCACCAGGTTCGCGGTCGTCGAGGCCGCCATCATGTCACTGACCATGGGCATCGCCGTCGCGCTGTCCCGGACCGCTCCGCCGGCCGTCGCGCTGCCCGAGAGCACGGTCAAGTCGCTCATCGGCTACGAGATGCCGCCGAAGATCGACGTCGTCAGGCTGATGACGCTGTGGCGGTTCGACCTGTTCTTCGTGCTGCTGGTGATCGCCCTGGGCGGCTTCTACCTCGCCGGGGTGATCCGGCTGCGGCGGCGCGGCGACCACTGGCCGTGGGGTCGGCTGGTCGCCTGGTTCGTCGGCCTGCTGTCGATCGTCGCCGTCACGCTGACGGGCGTGGCGACCTATGCCCCGGTGCTGTTCAGCGTGCACATGGCCCAGCACATGACGCTCGCCATGATGACCCCGATCTTCCTGGTCCTCGGTGCCCCGGCGACCCTGGCACTCCGGGCTCTGCGGCCCGCTGCGATCAAGGGCGACCGGGGCCCGCGCGAGTGGCTCACCGCCGCGCTGCACAGCCGGACGACCCGGGTCCTGGCCCACCCGGCCGTCGCCACCGCGCTGTTCGTCGCCAGCACCTACGCGCTCTACTTCAGCCCGCTGTTCGAGACCCTGATGCGCAACCACCTCGGTCACATCTTCATGCTGATGCACTTCATGCTGACCGGGTTCCTGTTCTTCTGGGTGATCGTCGGTGTGGACCCGGCACCGTACCGACTCCCGCACGTCGGCCGGCTGCTGGTGCTGTTCGTGACCATGCCGTTCCACGCGTTCTTCGGCATCGCGCTGATGAACATGGGCAAGCCGCTGGCTCCCGGCTGGTACAACGCGGTTCACCCGCCGTGGTCGGTCTCGACCGTGCACGACCTGCAGACCGGCGGCGCGATCGCCTGGGGCTTCGGCGAGATCCCGACCTTCGTGGTGCTGATCGTGATCGTGTTCCAGTGGTTCGCCTCCGACAGCAGGCAGTCCCGCCGGGAGGACCGCAAGTCCGACCGCGCCGAGGCCAGGAACGAGAGCACCGACCTGTCGGACTACAACGATTTCCTCGCTTCGCTGGACCGACGCCCCCGGGACTAGAACAGGTTCTACCTTCCGGCTACCCTCTGATCCCATGAAGCGCTTCGAAGGTCAGGTCGTCGTGGTGGCGGGTGCCGGCAGCGGCATCGGTGCCGCCTCCGCCCGCAGGCTCGCCGACGAGGGAGCCCAGGTGATCGTCGGCGACCTGGATCCGGTCACCGCCCAGCAGGTCGCCGACGAGATCGTGAAATCCGGCGGCCAGGCCACCGCGGTCCAGTACGACCAGTCCGAGGAGACCTCCATCGCCGCCCTGATCGCTTCGGCGACCGAGGTCTACGGACGGCTCGACGGCCTGCACGCCAACGCCGCGGACATGGCCGCGATCGCGCACGACACCCACGCCGTGGACGTCGATCTCGAGATCTACCAGCGGACCCTCGACGTCGGGCTCAAGGGCTACCTGCTGCTCACCCGCTACGCGATCCCCCCGATGCTCCAGCAGGGCAGGGGCGCGATCGTCTACACCTCCTCCGGCGCGGCCTACGTCGGGGAACGCGAGCGGGTCAGCTATGCCATCGCCAAGTCAGGCGTCAACGCGCTGATGCGGCACACGGCGTCCAAATGGGGCAAGAAAGGTATCCGTGCGAACGCGATCGCGCCCGGACTCGTCCTGACCGCCAGCGCCCGGGGGAACCTGCCCGAGGACTTCGCCAAAGCCGTCCTGCGCGGGCAGCGCAGTCCCCGGCTCGGCGACCCGGCGGACATCGCCGCCGCCGTGGCGTTCCTGCTGTCCGACGACGGCGAATGGATCCTGGGCCAGGTGCTCAGCGTCGACGGCGGTGCCACGATGCGTTAGCGGGGGACGATGAAGCCCGACTCGTAGGCGAAGATCACCGCTTGGGTGCGGTCACGGGCGCCCAGTTTCGCCAGCAGGTTCCCCACATGCGTCTTGACCGTCTGCAGGCTGACGAACAGGGACTGGGCGATCTCGGCGTTGGACAGGCCGGTCGCCATCAGCCGGAGCACCTCGGCCTCCCGCTCGGTGAGCTGGGCGTGCCAGGAGGCCTGCCGGGCCGGGGCCTCCGCGATGTGGGAGGCCGCCAGAGCCCTGATCGCGGCGGGGAAGAGCAGCGAGTCGCCCTGTGCCACCAGCCTGATCGCCTGGAGGATCTCCTCCGGCCGGGCCCGCTTGAGCAGGAAGCCGTCCGCCCCGGCGCGGAGCGCGTCGTAGACGTAGTCGTCGTTCTCGAAGGTGGTGACGACCACGATCTTGGGCGGGTCCGGCACCTTCTCCAGGATGTTGCGGGTCGCCTGGATACCGTCCAGGAGCGGCATCCGGACGTCCATGAGGACCACATCGGGGCGGAGCCGCACGACCTCGGTCTGGGCGGCCGCGCCGTCGCCCGCCTCGCCGACCACGGTCAGGTCGGGCTCGGCGTTGATGATGGCGCGGAGCCCGGCCCGGATCAGCTGCTCGTCATCGACGATCAGGACGGTGGTCATGCGGTTCCCCTGTCTGAGCCTGCGGTGATCGGAATCGAAACCCGTACGTGCCAGTCTGCGCCGCGGGCCTGGGCGGACATCTCCCCGCGCAGGACCACCACCCGCTCACGGATGCCCTGCAGGCCCCGGCCACCGCCCTCACGGCCGGCGGCCGCATGGCTGAGCGGATTACTCATGTCCAGATCGAGGCGGCCCTGCGAGACCTCGAGAACGAGAGTGACGGGGACCTCGCCCGCGTGCCGGAGCACATTGGTCAGGCCCTCCTGCACGATCCGGTAGGCCTCCCGGGACACCGCGGCGGGAACCCGGTCGAGGTCCGCGCTGACCTTGGCGTTCACGCTCAGCCCGGTCTTGAGAAGCAGGTCGTCGAGGTCGCTGAGGGTGCGCTGCGGGGTCTTGCCCTGGGCCTCGTCGCGCAACAGCCCCAGCACGTGGTCCAGGTCCTCCAGTGCGGTGCGGGCCGAGTCGGTGATCGCGTTGAGCGCCTGGCGGGCGAACGCGGGGTCGGTCTCCAGGACCCTGGCGGCCGCCCCGGCCTGCACGGTGACGATGCTGAGCGCGTGGCCGACCGAGTCGTGGAGCTCGCGGGCCAGGCGGTTGCGCTCGGCCAGCGTGTCGGCACGCTTCTCGGCCTCCAGCAGAAGGTCGGCCTTGGACGGGCCCAGCGCCCACGGAGCCAGCCGGACGACCAGAACGCCGAGTCCCGCGATTGCGTAGACGAAGGTCACCAGTCCCAGCAAGCCGAGCACCGGGACCAGCGCGTCGAGCGTGCCCAGCCGGGCCAGTCCGCTGCGGGAGTCGTTCTCGATGAAGGGAAAGATGACCGACCAGACGAGACCGGCGGGCACGAGCACGCTGAACAGGCCCACCACCCCGCCGACGAGCAGGTGCGCGGTGTACCAGGAGGCGACCCTGAGCCGGTCCGGCCAGGACTTCCCCTGGCCGATCACCTCAGGAGCGTCCAGCAGTTCCCGGGCGGCCGTCCCCTCGATGACCCGGACCGCCGGGACCAGGCCGGTCACGAACATCGGGCCGACGAAGGTCACCGCGAAGACCAGGACCTGCCAGAGCCAGTGGGCGGTGCCGGTCGCGCTGGTCACAAAGACCGCTTCGATGGAGTACGGGATCATCAGCGCGCCGCCGAGGATCAGATAGGACCAGCGTCGCCAGGTGTTCTTGGCGACCAACGGACGAAGCAACCTGGTCATAGTCGAATCTTGACAGAACGTCTCGGGGTGGAGCTCCGTCGGAGGCACCAGTTGATCTCCCCCATGAGGAGGAGACCACACATGGCAGCAGGACCAACGCCGTAGACGAATGTCCAGACCACAGCAGGACGCGCAGGCATAATTCAGGGCGGATCATGGTTATACCTTCCGTACCAGAAGGCCGGATCCATCCAGGAGTCAGGCGATGACAGCAACCGAGCCAGTCGCGTACAGAGGCAGTCAGCGCGCTGTGCGCAAACTGTCAGCGGTGCGGAGCAGAGTAGGGGTCATGAACCCCCCGCTGACGACCACCCAGGCCCCCGGGCCGATCTCCTCTTTCATCCGTTTCGTCTGCTGCGGCGGCGGCGTGACCGTGCTGGGAAGCTGGGCGCTGATCGTCCTGTCCGGCCGGATGGACCTCGCCCTCGCCAACGCCCTCGTGACCGTGGTCACCACCATCCTCGCCACCGAGCTGCACGGCCGCTTCTCCTTCCGCAGCGAACGCAAGGGCCTCAGCACCCACCTGCAGTCCGCGGGCACCGCCCTGATGGCCTACCTGGTCACCACCGGAGCCATGCTGGCCCTCGACCGGTTCGACCCGATGGCCGGCGTGGTCATCAGCCAGGCCGTCTACCTGGCCGCCGCGAGCGTGGCCGGTCTCGGCCGCTTCCTCCTGCTCCGCCTCGTCGTCTTCGCCTCCCGGACCTCCCCGGCCACCGGCCAGGCCCAGACCGAGGTGGCCCTCGCAGCCTGACCCCACCGGACCGCTCAGCGGCGGTTCATTCAGAAAGACCCGGCCCCCTCGGAGGGGGCCGGGTCTTTCTTGTTCGCGCAAACCCCGGCGACCACCCGCATCGACGGAACCGGTGCGGCGAGCCGGCTACAGGCCGACACAGACCAGGGCGCGTCGGTAGGCGTCGCGGCGGTGTCCGTCCTCGCCGGTCTCGCCCATGAGCTCGGCCAGGTCGAACCAGGCCTGGGCGGCGTCGCGTGAGCACTCCATGTCCTCGAGGTGGGTGGCGGCACGGACCAGGGCCGGGATGGCCTCGTCGCGGCGGCCCAGCCGGACGTAGGCCTCACCGAGGACGGTCAGGGCCCAGGCGGTGGCGCGGCGGGGCGAGTCGCCGAGCAGGGCCAGGGCCTGCTGGGCGAGTTCGACGGCCTCGCCGGGGCGGCCCAGGACGGTCTCTGCGTGGGCGAGCTCGGTGAGGCACCAGGCGTTGTCGACGTCGCCCGCGGCGCTGGAACCGATCTCGGCGCGGGTCTTGAGGAGCAGTTCACGGGCCCGGACGGCCTCGGAGGGGCGGGCCCGCAGCAGCAGCGAGGCGTAGGCCAGGCGCAACCGGGACAGGTTGCGCGGGTCCTCGTCCTCACCGAGCAGCGACAGCGCCCGCTCGGCCAGGGCGACCCCGCGCTCGTACTCCCCGCGCATCTCCGCGACGTAGGCGGCCTCCCAGTAACCGGCGATGCGGGCCTGGACGGTACCGATCCGCTCGGCGCGCGAGACCAGATCGTCGGCGAGCTGACCGGCCCGGACGAGGTCGCCGCGTTCGATACAGGAGCCCAGCAGGGTCGCGCCCAGGTGAACCGCCGCCTCCGTCAGTTCGCCCCCGGCCACCGACAGCTTGCGGAGCGCCTCCTCGGCGACCTGGACGCTGGCGCTGGTGTCGCCGCGCTCACGCAGGCAGCGGCTGAGAGCGACATGGGTTCGGGCCCAGTGGTCCCGGTCGAACTCCAGCGACGCGCCGGCGGCCAGGACCTGCAGGGACGCGATTGCCTCCTCGAGTGAGCCGCTCGCCTCCAGAGCCAGTGCGTGGCCCCAACGGGCCTGGCGGAGCATCTCCGGCAGGGCCACGGCGTCGGCGTGGGCGAGCACGTCGTCGAAGCGGTCGCGGGCCTCGGTGGCGGCGCCGTTGCGCAGGGCGATCTCGGCGTACTCCAGGGTGACCCGCAACTCGTCGACGATGTCCTCGCTGACCCCGCTGATCAGATAGGTCGGCGAACAGCTCAGTTTGCGGGCGAGCAGGTCGATCACGCTCGGCGCGGGCACCCGCTTGTCGCTCTCGATCAGCGAGATGTAGCTGTCGGACAGTTCGGGAAAGGCCAGCTGGGCCTGGCTGATGCCCTGCTTGATGCGGAGGTCCCTGATCCGGTCTCCGAGAGTCTCTTGACTCACTGCCACCCGCTCCTCTTAACTAAGCGTCATGCCTCACTTGCGCAAGGTCACCACGATCCTGGCTTTGCTCGGCGCGTTCGCCTTCATGGCGCCGAGCCCCGCCCCCGCGGTGAACGCCGGCGGTCCCCGCGTACATTGCTGCTGATTGTGCCGCTTCCGTCCGTCACATCGCGCGTAGAGCCAGGAAAAAGTCGACCCGATCCTCCAGGGTCGCCAGATCCCGGCCGGTGAGCTCCTCGATGCGCCGGATTCGATAACGCAATGTGTTCACATGGAGATGAAGCTGCAACGCGCACTTGTTCCACGAGCCTGAGTTGTCGAGAAACGCCTCAAGGGTGTGGACGAGATCCGAGTGGTGCTCGTTGTCGTAGTCCAGCAGCGGCCGCAGCAGCCGTTCCCGGAACGACCGCCGGACCCCGTCGGGCACGGTGGCCAGCAGCAGCGTGTGCGAGTGGATCTCGTCGCTGGTGACGACGTGGGCGCGACCGGTCCGGCGGGCCCCGGCGAGCCTGCGGGTGTGCCTGGCCTCCTCGACCGCGCCGCGCAGCAACGAGGGCCCGACTGCGGGCGCGCCAACCCCGATGGTCAGCCGTTCGCGGGTGAGAGCGGGCTCCAGCAGGTGCGCCGACTCGCGCAGCCCGACGGCGAGCGCCGGCACGTCTCCGGCGGCGACCACGGTCACCGCCTCGCCTTCGAACCCGGTGACGGTCGGCGATCCCGGCATCAGCTCGCTGAGTACCTCGACGCTGTCGGCCAGGTCGTTGAGCTGGGCGGCGACCGCGACATAGGGTTCGGACGGGTCGAGCCCGCAGGTCCGCATCCGGGCGGCGACCTCGGTCGGCTCGGCGGCGGCCTGCTCAAGGAGTTCGCTCATCAGCCGGCGCTCGACCTTGTGGCCCTCCTCCAGCCGGGCCCGTTCCAGCCCGGCGAGCGCGGCCAGCTCGTAGGCGGACTCGCGGACCTCCTCGGGGCAGTCGACCAGTTCGCCCTCGCAGGCCAGGAACCAGCCGGCGACCCGGTGTGAGACGCGGGTGTTGATCGGCAGCAGGGTGTAGGTCGCGTCGGGGGTGCGCACGACGTGCGGCAGCCGTTCTGCGGTCAGGTACTCGGCGGCCAGCCGCCGGGCGGGCGGGAACGGGATGGGCGGGCCGACCACGATCCGGCCGGTGGGCGACAGCACCCAGCAGCCCCGGCCCAGCTCGGAGTGAGTGATCTCGAAGACGGCGTCGAGCCCGCTGCCCTCGGCGACCGAGGAGATCAGCCGGCGGTGCCTGCCCAGGACGGTGGCGAGCCCGGCGGCGCGTTCCGCGGTGAGCCTTCGGGTGACGATCTCGCTGATCGTGCCGAAGGAGACGTCCCGGGCGACCTCGATCAGCGGCAGGCCCTGGCGGCGGCAGGCCTCCAGGATCCGGGGCGGGATCTCGTCGTGCACGGACAGGCCCACGCCCAGCGCGGCCGCTCCGGCGTCGACGAGGATGTCGACCAGGCCTTCGGGGTTCTCCCGTACCTGCGGGCCGATCAGCCCGGTCAGGACGAGTTCGTTGCCGGACAGGTAGCGGCCGGTCTCGATCAGTTCGGTCAGGTAGACCCAGCGGATCGGTCGTTCCAGCGACTCCTCGCCCGTCCGCAGCAGCAGCCTGAGCTCGGAGATGTCCAGAAGATCCCGAAGTCGCACTCCTGCAGGTTAGCGCGCCTCGTTTGTGGATTTCTCCAAAGACCGACCTGTCCGCTCATGGACAGTTCATGAGAAACGCCGG
Source organism: Streptosporangiaceae bacterium (assembly GCA_039928335.1). Classification (GTDB taxonomy): domain Bacteria; phylum Actinomycetota; class Actinomycetes; order Streptosporangiales; family Streptosporangiaceae; genus Actinocorallia. The sequence continues at coordinate 9,493 of JBDSTJ010000570.1, forward strand.
GAGAACCACACGCCGCCTCCCTGTTGGATGGAGGCATGAGCCGAGACCTGGCATGGCTGGACGGACTGCCCGCCGAAGACGCGGTGCGGGAGCTGCGCACCTGCTGTGCCTCGGCCGCCTGGGCCCGCGCGGTCGCGGCCGGACGGCCCTTCGCCGACCGGGGCGCGCTGCACGCCGCGGCGGCCGCCGCTTTCGAGGACCTCGGCTGGCCCGACATCCAGGAGGCGCTCCAGGCCCACCCGAGGATCGGCGACCGGCCGGCGGGCCCGGACCGGGAGTCCCGGTGGTCGCGGGGCGAGCAGTCCACCGCCCGGGACGCCGACGCCGCAGCCCTGCTGGAGTGGAACGTGGCCTATGAGGAGCGGTTCGGCCGGGTCTTCCTGATCTGCGCGACCGGGCTGGCCGGCGAGGAGATCCTGCACGCCCTGCAGGAGCGGCTGCGCACCGACGAGGCCACCGAACGGCGGGTCACCCGCGGCGAACTCCTCAAGATCGCGCAGTTGCGGTTGGACAAGCTGCTCGATGGGGCAGGCTTGTCCGTATGAGCCTCAGCACCCACATCCTCGACACCTCCCAAGGCAGGCCCGCCCCCGGGGTCGCCGTCCGGCTGGACCGCTATGACGGCACCACCTGGGAGAACGCCGCCGAGGGCGTCACCGACGAGGACGGAAGGCTCAAGGACCTGCCCGCCGACCGGGGCGGCACCTACCGGCTCCGGTTCGGCATCGGCCCCTACTTCCACGGCAACACCTTCTTCCCGGAGATCCAGGTGATCTTCGTGGTCGCCGACCCCGCGGACCACTACCACGTTCCGCTCCTGGTCAGCCCGTACTCCTATTCGACCTACCGGGGGAGCTAGCACCTTGACGATCGTCCTTGGGGCCAACCAGTTCGGCAAGGCCGAGACCCGCGTGGTCCGGGTGGACCGGGACGGGGACCGGCACGCCCTGCGCGACCTGAACGTGAGTGTGGCCCTCGCCGGCGACCTCGACGGGGTGCACCTGTCAGGCGACAACTCCGCGGTCCTCACCACCGACACGCAGAAGAACACGGTCTTCGCCTTCGCCCGCAGGCACGGGATCGCCTCCCCCGAGGACTTCGCGCTGCTGCTCGCCGGGCACTTCGTCGGGTCGCAACCCACCGTCCACCGGGCCAGGGTCAGCATCGAGGAGTTCGGCTGGGAACGCATCCCGGCGACCGGGCACTCCTTCGTGCGGACCGGCCAGGAGATCCGCACCGCCCGAATCACGCACACCGCCGGCGCCACCCACGTGCTGTCGGGTCTGCGGGAACTGACGGTGCTGAACTCCACCGGCTCGGAGTTCTGGGGCTATCTCAAGGACGAGTACACGACCCTCCCCGAGACCCGCGAACGCGTCCTGGCGACCTCGGTCACCGCCCAATGGCGGCACGACTCACCCGACGGCGACTGGGACTCCTCCTACCAGGCGGTGAAGTCCGTGCTGCTCGACGCCTTCGCCGTCACCCACAGCCTCTCGCTCCAGCAGACCCTCTTCACGATGGGCCGGCGGGTCCTCCAGGAGGTGCCGGGGATCGCCGAGATCCGGTTCGCGATGCCCAACAAACACCACTTCCTCGTCGACCTGGCGCCGTTCGGGCTCGACAACCCCGACGAGGTCTACTACGCGGCCGACCGGCCGTACGGGCTGATCGAAGGCACGATCCTGCGGGACGACGTTCCCGCAGCGGAGGACGCATGGACTTCCTGAGCCCGGCGAGCTGGGGCGAGGCTCTGTCGCTCAAGGCCGAGCGGCCGGACGCGCAGCCGATCGCGGGCGGCACCGACGTGATGGTCGAGCTCAACTTCGACAAGGGCCGTCCCGCGGCGCTGCTGGATCTGACCGCGATCCCGGAGCTGGCGTCCTGGGAGAAGGCCGACGGCGTCCTACGGCTGGGGGCGGGCGTGTCCTATGCCCGGATCATCCGGGAGCTG
>JBDSTJ010000571.1:0-4315 GCA_039928335.1 Streptosporangiaceae bacterium
GATGTACTGGGTGCCCTCGCCGATGAGGTCGACCAGGACCTTGCCCCTCTTGTCCTTCACGACGGTGCCGTTGGGGACCAGCAGGAGCACGTCCTCGCCGTGTGCGCCGTTGCGCAGGTCGCCCGCGCCGCCCTTGCCGTTGCCGGCCCGGCGGTGCGGCCTGCGGTGGAACTCCAGCAGGCTGGAGGTGTTGGCGTCCACCTGAAGGACCACGTTGCCACCGCGGCCGCCGTTGGCGCCGTCGGGGCCGCCCAGCGGCTTGAACTTCTCCCGGTGCACGGAGGCACAGCCATGCCCGCCGTTGCCGCCTGCGATGTGCAGGACCACCCGGTCAATGAAGTCCGCCACTGGTTCTCCTCAATCGTTTCGGGGATTCTCTATCCCCGATAAAGACTCAAGGGCGAACCGAACATTCGGCCCGCCCTTGAGGTAACGCTCTGTCCCGGTGGACTACTCCACGGCGTGGCTCACTAGGCCACAGCGGGAACGATGCTGACGGCCCGGCGGCCACGGTAGCGACCGAACTCCACGGTGCCCGCGACCAGCGCGAACAGCGTGTCATCCTTGCCGATGCCGACGTGCAGCCCGGGGTGGTGGTGGGTTCCCCGCTGGCGGATCAGGATCTCGCCGGCGTTGACCTTCTGGCCGCCGTAACGCTTCACGCCAAGGCGCTGGGCGTTCGAGTCGCGACCGTTCCGGCTGGAGGATGCGCCCTTCTTGTGTGCCATGTCAGTTCGCTCCTCTTACTTGGTGGTCGAGATTCCGGTGACCTTGACCTGGGTGTACGGCTGACGGTGACCCATCCGCCGCTTGTACCCGGTCTTGTTCCGGTAGTGCATGATGTTGATCTTGGGGCCCTTGACCGCGCCGAGGATCTCAGCGGAGATCGTGTACTTCGCGAGCTCATCGACGGCGCTGGTGATGTTGTCACCATCGACGACCAGGACGGCCGCGAAGTTCAGCACGTCACCGACCTCGGCCTTGACCCTGTCGATGGTGAGCTCGTCGCCGACGCTCACCTTTTCCTGCCTGCCGCCTGCGCGGACGATCGCGTACACCGCGAAACCCTTCGTCGTGATCTTCCCAGCCCCCGGACGGGGACCTACCTCCAGCCGGCGCGGAAGGCGGCACGCCGGAGGAAGGACCCCTCCGACGCTCTTTGCTCAGAACTCCGCCGACCTCAGAAACGAACAGGTGGCGAAGAGACCGTGCCCAACCCGCCGGGGCTGCGGGCACAAGTATGCGAGCGTGCAGAACACGCTGGAGTCAGGTTACCGGATCCCCCGACCACGCGCGAACTGTGTTGGTCCACCCCGGGGGCAACCCCGGAATCCCAGGGCCGGGCTGCGACCACCTACCGCTGGAACTCTCAGGCTGACGATCGCAGCCCCACCCGGGGTCCCCCGGGTGGGGCTGCGATCACCGCTACCGCCAGTCGCCGCTAGTCGTCGGTCTTGGCAGCTTCGATCTTGTCTTTGCGGGTGAGGCGGCGCGGGCGGCGGGTTCGGCGCCCTTCGCCCTCCTCGTCGTCCGCGGGGGTGATCGTGGTGATCTCGACACCCTCGGGCGTGACCGTGGTGACCTCGATCGTGACCGGGTTCTCGCCCGGCTCGGACTCCGGGTCGGCCGGGGCGCCGACCACCGCGTCCACCCGGACGACCTCACCGGTGTCGAGGGTGATCGCGACGTTGCCGATCTCCTCGGGCTCCTCCGGCGGCGGGCCGGCCGGCCGGGTCCGACGGACCCTGCGGGTGCGGGCGGTCGCGGCCGGGGGCTCGATTTCTAGCGGCTCGGCCACCGCGACCGCGACCTGGATCTCCGGCTCGTCGTCGTCATCGTGGTCCACCTGGGCGGCGGCGCGGCCGGCCTGAGCGATCTTGGCCTCGACGACCCGCTCCACCTCACCCTTGCGCTTGCGCTTGCGGCCGTTGCCTGCGGCGTTGGGGTCGGGCTTCTCCTCGACCGGGGTCAGCTGAACGTGCACGCCCCGGCCACTGCAGCACTCACAGACCTCGGAGAAGGCCTCGAGCAGGCCGGAGCCGACCCGCTTGCGGGTCATCTGGACCAGGCCCAGCGAGGTGACCTCGGCCACCTGGTGCTTGGTACGGTCCCGGGCCAGGCACTCCAGCAGGCGGCGCAGCACCAGGTCCCGGTTGCTCTCCAGGACCATGTCGATGAAGTCGACGACGATGATGCCGCCGATGTCCCGCAGCCGCAACTGCCGGACGATCTCCTCGGCCGCCTCCAGGTTGTTCCTGGTGACGGTCTCCTCCAGGTTGCCGCCCTGACCGGTGAACTTGCCGGTGTTGACGTCGACCACACTCATGGCCTCGGTGCGGTCGATCACCAGGGAACCGCCGCTGGGCAGCCACACCTTGCGCTCGAGCGCCTTGGCGAGCTGCTCGTCGATCCGGTAGTGCGCGAAGGCGTCGCCGCCGGTCTCCCAGTGCTCGACCCGCTCCGCCAGGTGCGGCGCGACATAGCTCACGTAGTCCTGGACGATCTCCCAGGCGGCGTCGCCGGCCACGACGAGCTTGGCGAAGTCCTCGTTGAAGATGTCGCGGATGACGCGGATGGTCATGTCCGGTTCACCGTGCAGCAGTGAGGGCGCAGAAGCGGTCTTGGCCTTCTTCTGGATCTCCTCCCACTGCGCGGCCAGGCGCTGGACGTCGCCGGCCAGCTCCTCTTCGGACGCGCCCTCGGCGGCGGTACGGACGATCACACCGGCGTGCTCGGGCATGACCTTGCGCAGGATGGCCTTGAGCCGGGCACGCTCCTTGTCGGGGAGCTTGCGGCTGATGCCGGTCATCGAACCGTCCGGCACGTACACGAGGTACCGGCCGGGCAGCGAGACCTGGCTGGTCAGCCGGGCCCCCTTGTGACCGAGCGGGTCCTTGGTCACCTGAACCAGGACCGACTGGCCCGACTTGAGCGCGGCCTCGATCCGGCGCGGCTGGCCGACCAGGCCCGCCACGTCCCAGTTGACCTCACCGGCATACAGCACGGCGTTGCGGCCCTTGCCCACGTCGACGAAAGCGGCCTCCATCGACGGCAGCACGTTCTGGACCTTGCCCAGGTAGACGTTGCCGACGTAGGACTGGTGGCTGGCACGGTCGACGTAGTGCTCGACCAGCACGCCGTCCTCGAGCACGCCGATCTGGGTGCGCTCGCCCTCCTGGCGGACGACCATGACCCGGTCGACGGCCTCGCGGCGGGCCAGGAACTCCGACTCCGTCACGATCGGCGGGCGGCGGCGGCCCTGGTCGCGGCCTTCGCGGCGGCGCTGCTTCTTGGCCTCGAGACGGGTCGAGCCGCGAACGGACTGGACCTCGTCGTCGAAGGAGGTGCGGACCCGGGTGGCGGCCGCGGCGCGCGGCGCACGGACCCGGACAACGGTGTTCGGCGGGTCGTCGGGGGTGGCTGAGGCCTCCTCGTCGTCGCCTCCGCCCCGGCGGCGACGGCGGCGGCGGCGCCGGCTGGAGCCCCCGGCATTCTCCTCCTCCTCGTCCTCGCCGGCGGGGCCTTCGGTGTCGGTGTCGTCCTCGTCCTGCGGGGAGTTCCCGGAGGTATCGCCGTCGGCGTCGGCACCGTCCTGCGGCTCGTTCTCGTCGTTCTCGTCGCGAACCCGACCCCGGCCCCGGCCGCCCCTGCGGCGGCGGCGGCGCGACGGTCGGTCGGCGGACTCGTCCTCCTCGGAGGCGGCCTCGGCCTGCTCGTCGCCGAGGTCCTCGAGGTCCTCGATCTCCTCCATCTCGGCGATGGCGGCGGGGGCCGGCTGGGCCGCGGCGGCGGGCCTGCGCACGGCCGGGGCCGCCGCGGTGGCCTGCGGCGGCTGGAAAACGACCATCGGCGGCTGGAACACCACGTCGACCGGGCCCGCGGCCTCGTCCTCCTCGGTGGTCTCCGGGACCACGGGGACTGCGGGTGCGGGCGCGGACGCGCTGAACGCCGGGGTGACGAAGGCAGGCTGGGAGAACGTGGTCGCGAACGCCACGGGAGCCGCCCCCGACTCCCCGGCGGCGCGCTCTTCCTCTGCCCCAACCGGCTTCTCGACCCGCTCCTCCACTGCGGCCGGCTCTTCGACGGGAGCCTCGGGAGCCGCTCGGCGGCTGCGGGTGGTCGCCGTCCGGCGGGTACGAGTCCTCGGCGCCTTCACCTCGGGCTCTTCCGACACTGCCGCCGGCTCAACCTGAACCGGCTCAGCAACGCTCTCAGCAGCGGTTTCGCCGGTCTCCACGACTTCGGCCGGCTCGGCCACGGGCTTCTTGACCGCCCGTGCGCGGGTGCGCTTGGCCGGCGTCTTGGGCTCGACCAC
>JBDSTJ010000572.1:0-8655 GCA_039928335.1 Streptosporangiaceae bacterium
ACCGGCCTCCAGGACGAGGAAATCCAGGCCGCGTTCGACGAGGTGGGCGGCGGCGGCCAGGCCGACCGGGCCCGCGCCGATCACGACGATGGGAAGCCTGTTCTCCGGTGTGGTGCGGGCCGCAGACCGAGCCTTGGCGGGGGCCTCGATGCCGGTGGTCGCGGGGCCGCAGCAGCCCGCTTCGGTCTGGTCGCTCATCGCTGTGCTCCCTGGTGGTTCCGACGCTGATTCGAAGTTCATCTAATTAGTGGTGGGTGGAGTTTGGCATCCTGTATCGAGATGTGTCAAATTAGATGTATGTCGAAGCAGCTTCTCCCCGTGAGCGACCCGGTCTGCTGCGCGCCGCTGGCGCAGGAGCCGATCAGCGCCGAGGACGCCACGCACCTGGCCAGGGCGTTCAAGGCGATCGGCGATCCGATCCGGCTGCGCCTGCTGTCATTGATCGCCTCCCGGGACGGCGAGACCTGCGTCTGTGACCTGACCGGGCCGTTCGAGGTGAGTGCCCCGACGATCTCCCACCATTTGAAGGTGCTGCGTGAGGCCGGCCTGGTCGACTCCGAGCGCCGCGGTACCTGGGTCTACTACTGGACCAAGCCCCAAGCGCTCCAACGCCTCTCCCAGGTCTTGGCGCAGCAGACCCTGCGGGTGTGAGCGAGCGGGGAGAACCGCAACGGGCGGCGAGGCGGCTCGTGCGGGCTCCGGCCTGACGGCGTCAGACGTGGAGTTCCCTGATGAGGCCCTCGATGCGTGTTCTGATCTCGTCGCGGATGAGGCGGACGGATTCGACGCCCTGGCCTGCGGGGTCGTCGAGGGTCCAGTCGAGGTGGCGCTTGCCGGGGAAGACGGGGCAGACATCACCGCAGCCCATGGTGACGCACACGTCGGAGGACTGTACGGCCTCGACGGTGAGTTCATGCCGCCGTCGTGAACGTGCGGCGCCAGGCCAGCGACACAGAGACGAGCCCGACCAGCACCGGCACCTCGATGAGCGGCCCGACCACGCCCGACAGGGCCTGGCCCGAGGTGACGCCGAAGGTGGCGACGGCGACGGCGATGGCGAGCTCGAAGTTGTTGCCGGCGGCGGTGAAGGCAAGGGTCGCGGTCCGGTCGTAGGACAGGCCGATGGCCCTGCCGAGCGCGAAGGTCCCGAACCACATGATCGCGAAGTAGACCAGGAGGGGGAGGGCGATGCGGGCGACGTCGAGCGGCTGGGAGGTGATGGTCTTGCCCTGGAGGGCGAACAGGATGACGATCGTGAACAGCAGCCCGTACAGGGCCCACGGTCCGAGCTTGGCGAGGACGTCGCTCTCGTAGCGTTCGCGGCCGAGCCGGCGCTCACCCAGCGTACGGGTGAGGAATCCCGCGACCAGAGGGATGCCGAGGAACACCACCACGTTCGCGGCGATCTTCCACATCGAGAGGTCGAGGTCCTCCGCCCCGCCCAGGCCGAGCCAGCCGGGCAGCAGGTCGAGGTAGAACCAGCCGAGCAGCCCGAACATCAGCACCTGGAACACCGAGTTGATCGCCACGAGGACGGCGGCGGCCTCCCGGTCCCCGCAGGCCAGGTCATTCCAGATGATGACCATGGCGATGCAGCGGGCGAGGCCGACGATGATCAGCCCGGTCCGGTACTCCGGCAGGTCCGGCAGGAAGATCCAGGCGAGCGCGAACATCACCGTGGGCCCGATCAGCCAGTTGACGACCAGCGAGGAGATCATCAGCCGCCGGTCGCCGGTGACCGCGTCGAGCCTGTCGTAGCGGACCTTGGCCAGCACCGGGTACATCATGATCAGTAGGCCGAGTGCGATCGGCAGGGAGATCCCGCCGATCTCGACCTTGGCGAGTACGTCGTTCAGCCCGGGGATGAGCCGGCCGAGCCCCAGGCCGAGGGCCATGGCGAGCAGGATCCAGGCTGCCAGGAACCGGTCCAGGGTCGACAGCTTCGCGACGACCGGTTCCGCAGCCGTGCCGGTCATCAGCAGGACCTTCTACGGCCGGTCTCCGCGGTCGCGCGCGCCGCGGCGGCCAGGTCGCCGAGTGCCTCGGCCAGCTGCTCGATGACCTCGGCCCGCAACCGGTAGTAGGTGTACCGCCCGCACGGCTCGGTCTCCACCACCCCGGCCTCACGCAGCACCCGCAGATGGTTCGACAGATTCGTCTGCCTGGCTCCGGTCTCCTCGATCAGATGCGTCGTACAGAGCGTCTCGCGGGCGAGCAACATGACGATCTGAAGCCTGAGCGGGTCGGCGACGACCCTCAACAGATCAGCATGAACTGTTTCCATCATTAAGGAATGATATCAGTACATGCTGATCAGAGGCTCACTTCTTCGAGTCGCGGCGCGCACCCAGGTAGGTCAGGAGCAGCCAGGAGATCAGGGCCGCCACGATGATCAGTGGGGCGAGCCAGAGCATATATCCCATATCCGTATCCTTAAGGTGAGGGACGGCGTGCGGCTTCGGGAAGCCCGCACGCGCCCGCTTAGTCGCGGCGCCTGCGGAAGGTCTCGTACAGGCCCGCGCCGATCATGGTGAGCGATCCGAGGATCGCGAGGAACCAGCCGACGGCCAGGCCGGCCGGCCCGTCAGTGCCGACGGCGCCCTCGGTGAACGCCTCGTCGAGCCGGAAAGCGAACACCAGCTCGGTGCCGAGCGCGGTGAACCCGGCCGCGGCGGTGGCGAGCATCGCCCGGCCGTCGCAGGCGATCACCGCGACCAGCGCGGTGAGGGCCCCGACTGCCGCGAGCACGCAGGTGATCAGGCCTTGGTCGGTGTCGACGCCCCGGACCGTGAACGTGACCAGCACCGTGACGCCGGCCCAGGGCAGGAACGTGGCGACCACCGTGACCGCCGAGGCGGCCAGCGCGACCGCCGCCGCGGCATCCGGGCGGGTTCTGCGTCTGGTGATGATGCGGTTCATGGTCTTCTCGGACTGCCCGGGTCGTGGCTGGTCAAACGCGGTGGTTGCGCCGCAGCGTCAGGAAGGGCTGCACGAACCAGGCCCAGATGCACAGCAGCAGCACCAGCAGGCCGAGGCCGACCGAGAGGTTGTGCGACCAGAAGGCCCGCACGACCACTGCGCAGGCGGCCGACATGGAGATCGCCAGGGCGACCGTGCCGCCGATGCCGTAGCGGTTGGAGCGGTGCACGAGCTCCTTCTTGAGGCCCTCCCGGAACAGAACGCGGTGCTGGGCGGCGGGCGCGATGAAGCTGATCGAGGCGATCGCCGCGGTGACCAGCGAGAGGAAGAACAGGCGCAGACCGAGGGCGTCGAGCTTCTCGAAGCCGACCGAGAACGGGACGGTGAGCAGGAATGCGAAGAGGACTTGGACGCCGGTGACCGCCACACGGAGACCCTGGAAGAGCTCCACCAGCTGGCGGTCAAGACGCTCTTTGTCGGTTTCAGCCGTAGAGGTCATGTTTTGCCTACTACCCAGTTCGCGGAATTCATTCCGGCCGTTCTGTCCGTGCCGGGTTCTAGGCTTGCCCGCATGGACATCGCAGCCGGCCTGTCGGCCGACGAGGCGCGCAGGATCAGCCTCCGGGCCCAGGGCCTGATGGGCAGGCACGGCTCCGACGTGCGCGGAGTCCTGCGGCACCTCGGCGCGGTGCAGCTCGACACCATCTCGGTGCTGGCCAGGTCGCACGAGCTGATCCCCTACGCGCGGCTCGGCGCGGTCGGCCGGCCCGCCGTCGACGACGCCTACTGGGGCCACGGGACCTCCTTCGAGTACTGGTCGCACGCCGCCTGCATCCTGCCGATCGAGGAGTGGCCGCTGTTCGCCTTCCGGCGGCGGGCGTTCATCGCCCGGGGGCACCGCTGGCACACGATGGAGGACGCCGACAGGACCTGCGCCCTGATCCTCCAACGGCTCACCGAAGAGGGACCGCTGACCGCCACCGACCTCGGAGGCGCGAAGAACGGCGGACCCTGGTGGGACTGGTCCGAATCCAAGATCGCGATTGAGTGGCTGCTGGACATCGGCGAGGTCGTCTGCACCGAGCGGCGGTCCTGGAAGCGGGTCTACGACCTGGCCTCGCGTGCCGTCCCCGCCGCCCTGCTCGCCCAGGAGCCGTCCGATGAGGAGTGCCTGACCAGGCTGGTCGGCCAGGCCGGCCGGGCCATGGGCGTGGCCACCAGGGCCGACCTTGCCGACTACCACCGGCTCAGGGCGGCGCAGGTCGACCTGGTCGTGGCCGCCTCCGGTCTGGTCCCGGTGACCGTCGAAGGCTGGGGCCGGCCCGCCTGGGCCGACCCCGCCGCTCTTGCGCAGGACCCGCGGGGCCGCCACCGCACCACCCTGCTGTCCCCGTTCGACTCCCTCGTCTGGGACCGGCCCCGCACTGAGCGGATCTTCGGTTTCACCCACCGCCTCGAGGCCTACGTCCCCAAGCCCCAACGGGTCCACGGCTACTTCGCGATGCCCCTGCTCGCCGGCGGACGCCTCGTCGGCCGGGTCGATCCCGCCCGCGAGGGCAGGACCCTCATCGCCCGCCAGATCACCCTCGACGGCCCCAGGCACATCCCCGCCGCGGCCAAGGCCCTCCGCGAAGCCGCCACCTGGGTCGGCTGCGACCAGATCAGAGCCGAACGCGTCCTCCCCGAATCCCTGACCGCCCCCCTCGCCGCAGCGCTCAGGGATGGTCTCTGACCACGGGGGGAACGGTCCAGGATGAGGGAGACCGGAGTCTCATGGGCTCTGTGCAGCGTGCGTACTTTTCAGTAACATCTCCCGCACTGTGACACCCGCTGTTCATCAGTCACAGCACCCTCACCCCGTGTTCGGAAGGACCTCCGCCGATGAACTCATGGCTGCGTGCCTGGTTGGACGACCCGCACCCCGACCGCGGCGTGTACCTGGCCAATGAGGAGGGCGGCTGGGACTTCCGCTCCTACGAGCAGATCGCGTCCTCGGCGAAGAAGGTCGGCGCGGCGATGATCGAGGACGGGCTGCTGCCCGGCGACGTGATCTGCGCGATCATCCCGACCGACTACCAGCTGGTGTCGACCTACTTCGGGGCGTGGACGGCGGGCGGGGTGATCTGCCTGATCACTCCGCCGATGTTCCAGACCGGCGAGGAGTACGTCGAGCACGTCGCGGCGATCCTCCGGCAGGCCAAGCCCAGGCTGACGGTGGCCAGCCCGGAGCTCGCCGAGCTCACCGCGCAGTGCATGGAACGTGCCGGTCTGGCAGGCGAGCCGTGGGTGCCCCGCGAGGCCGACCACGAGGCCGAGCTGCAGCCGGCCGGCGACCTGGCCCTCATGCAGTTCACCAGTGGGTCCAGCGGCGAGCCGCGCGGGGTCCGGGTGACCTGGGAGAACCTCGAGGCCAACTCGGAGCTGATCATCCGGGTGGCGGGCTACCAGGACGGGCACGAGGCCGTGTCGTGGCTACCGCTCTATCACGACATGGGGCTGATCGGGGGTTTCCTCACGGTCGTCACCCGCCAGGGGTCCCTGCACCTGATGCGGCCGGACCAGTGGATCCGTGAGCCGATGCGCTGGATCGAGCGGATCCAGGGCCGCCAGCATGCCGCCGCCCCGCCGTTCGCGTGGGCGTTCATGGCTCGGCGGATCAAGAAGGAGCAACTGGCGGGCATCGACCTGTCGGCCTGGACCAGCGCGATCAGCGGCGCTGAGCCGGTCGACCCCGCCGGGATGGAGGCCTTCGCCCAGCTCATGGAGGGCACCGGGTTCACCCGCAACATCTTCCGCCCGGCCTACGGCCTGGCCGAGACGACCCTGTGCGTCACGATCACCGACGGCACCAGCTCGCCGTTGTCGGTCCGGCCGGACACCGAGTCGCTCAACTTCGGCGAGGTCGTCGACATCAAGGAGGAGCGGCTGATCGGCCCGGAGTCGCTGGCGGACAAGGCCGGCTGGATGGTCGGCTGCGGCACCCCGATCGAGGCGGCCGCCCCGACCCGCGTCTGCGACGCCGACGGCAACGAGCTGCCGGCGGGCCACCTCGGCGAGATCGTCGTCGGCGGCCCGTCGATCTGCGCCGGCTACCACGCCGGGGCCGAGGGCAAGTCCACCCGGTTCGAGGGCGGCCGGGTCTTCACCGGCGACGCGGGTTTCTTCCACAAGGACCAGTTGTTCGTGCTGGGCCGGATGGGTGACAGCCTCAAGGTGCGCGGCCGTTCGGTGTACGTGGAGGATCTGGAGACGAAGCTCTCGGAGGTCACCGGCCTGCACAAGGGCCGGATCACGGTCGTGGCCGTCCCGGGTGTCGGCACCCGTGGTGTCGCGCTGTTCGTCGAGGCCGGGGAGGGTGAGTGGGTCGTGCAGGCGCGCAGGCTGCTGGCCCGGCGGCTGGACGACGCCGAGGTGACGATCGTGACGGGCCCGCGCGGCCTGATCGAGCGCACCTCCTCGGGCAAGCCCCGCCGCCGGTACATGTACGAGCGCCTCCAGGCGGGCACCCTCGAGAACATCGAGGTCCTCGCCTAAGCTCGGAGCCGTGCCTGCCGAACGAAGGATGCCGACGCCTGAGTCGGCCGAGCTGATCGAACTCACCCGGGAGATCATCGCCAAGGAACTCGTGCCCAGGGTGGCGCGGGCCGAGGCGACGGCGACCTTCCCGCGTGAGGTCTTCCGCACGCTCGGGAGGGCGGGCCTGCTCGGCCTGCCCTATCCCGAGGAGGTCGGCGGGGGAGGCCAGCCGTACGAGGTCTATCTCCAGGTCCTGGAGGAGATCGGCGCGGTCTGGGCCTCGGTCGCGGTCGGCGTCAGCGTGCACACCCTGTCGTGCTTCCCGGTCTTCGGCTACGGCTCGCCGGAGCAGCGGGACCGGCTGCCCGGCATGCTCGGCGGCGAGCTTCTCGGCGGCTACGCCCTGTCGGAGTCGCAGGCCGGCTCGGACGCGGCGGCCCTGAGCACCAGGGCCGTCCGCGACGGCGAAGGCTATGCGATCACCGGCTCGAAAGCGTGGATCACGCACGGCGGCGAAGCGGACTTCTATGCCCTGTTCGCCCGCACCTCCGACGCCGGTTCCCGGGGCATCAGCGCGTTCCTGCTGGACGGCGACATGCCGGGCCTCAGCGCGGGCCGCCCCGAGGAGAAGATGGGCCTGACCGGCTCGACGACCGCGCCGCTGCACCTGGACGGCGTCCGGGCCGGTGCCTCGCGCCTGCTCGGGGCCGAGGGGACGGGGTTCTCCGTTGCGATGTCGGCGCTCGACTCGGGCCGGCTGGGCATCGCCGCCTGCGCGGTGGGCCTGGCCCAGGGCGCGCTCGACGAGGCCGTCGCCTACGCCCGCCAACGCGAGCAGTTCGGGTCGCCGATCATCGAGTTCCAGGGCCTGGGCTTCCTGCTGGCCGATATGGCCGCCGCCGTGGAGTCGGCCCGCGCCACCTGCCTGGAGGCCGCCCGGCGCCGGGACGCGGGCCTGGCCTACGGTCGGCAGGCCTCGATCGCCAAGCTGGTCGCCACCGACGCGGCCATGCAGGTGACCACCGACGCCGTCCAGGTCCTCGGCGGCAACGGCTACACCAAGGACTACCCGGTCGAGCGCTACATGCGTGAGGCCAAGGTGATGCAGATCTTCGAGGGCACCAACCAGATCCAGCGCCTCGTCATCGCCCGCTCTCTCGCTCGGGGCTGAGCCGCCCGGAATCGAACGCGTGCCAGGTCAGACGCCCGTCGCCTTGACGCGACGTACGTTGTAAGTATTGACTTACCCCAGCAAGTTCTGGGAGGAACCAATGGTCATGCTGGCACCGGCGCCCGAGGGCACGGACCTGAAACCGGTACCGGGTGATCCGGGCCTGCCCTACCTGGGGTACATCCTCACCTCGATGCGGGACCCGGTCGCGTTCTCCCGGCAGCGGTACGACAAGTTCGGGCCGGTCTCGTGGAGCAACTTCCTCGGCAAGCGGATGGTGACCCTGCAGGGCCCGGCCGCCGCCGAGGCCGTGCTCGTCAACCGGGACAAGGCCTTCGCCAACGCCCCGGCATGGGGTTTCTTCATCGGCCCGTTCTTCCACCGCGGCATCATGCTGCTCGACTTCGAAGAGCATCTGCACCACCGGCGGATCATGCAGCAGGCCTTCACCCGGGACCGGCTGCAGTCCTACCTCGCCGGCATGTCCGAAGGGGTGACCCGGGGCCTGGCCGGTTGGCGGCCGGGGAAGTTCAAGTTCCTGCCGCACAACAAGCAGCTCACCCTCGACCTGGCCGTGGACGTGTTCGTCGGGGTCACCCTCGACCCGGCGGAGACCGACCGGATCAACACCGCGTTCATCGACGCGGTCCGGGCGGGCCTGAGCCTGGTCCGCCGCCCGGTGCCGGGGCTGCGCTGGAGCCGCGGGCTCAAGGCCCGCAAGGTGCTCGAGGAGTTCTTCCTCACCCACCTGCCGGACAAGCGGGCCCACGGCGGCGACGACCTGTTCGCGGCCCTGTGCCAGGCTGAGACCGACGACGGCCACCGGTTCAGCGACGAGGACATCGTCAACCACATGATCTTCGTTCTGATGGCGGCGCACGACACGACGACCATCACCATGACGACCATGGCCTACTACCTGGCCAAGAACCCCGAGTGGCAGGAACGCTGCCGCGCGGAGTCGCGGGCGCTCGGCAAGCAGGAACTCGACTTCGCCGATCTCGACCGGCTGCCGTCGCTCGACCTGGTGATGAAGGAGTCGCTCCGGC
>JBDSTJ010000573.1:0-7582 GCA_039928335.1 Streptosporangiaceae bacterium
ATTCCGCCACCACCGAGTACGAATGCGACCATGCCAGGGTCACTACCCTCCGCACGGGGTCTATGCGGTGCCGAAGTCCTGGGTCCAGTAGGTCCGGTAGCCCTTGGAGCCCTTGTAGTAGCCGACGCCCAGAGCCTTGAGCTTGCAGTTGAGGATGTTGGCGCGGTGGCCGGGGCTCTTCATCCAGCCGTCCATCACCGCGGCGGCCGTGGCCTGGCCGGCGGCGATGTTCTCGGCCGCGCCGGCGGTGTATCCGGCCTTCCTGATCCGCTCCCAGGGTGAGGTGCCGTCCTGGGAGTTGTGGTCGAAGTAGACGTTGACCCCCATGTCGGTGGAGTGCCTGCGGGCCGCGAGTGCGAGCTTGGCATCGCCGCGCACGGCCTTGCAGCCGGCCTTGGCCCGCTCCGCGTTGGTGATCTCGAGCACCTTGAGCTCGATCGCGGTCATGCCACCCGCCGGGACGACCACCGGGGGCTTGGCCGTCGTGGTCGGTCTGGGCTTGGGCGTGGCCGGGACCGACGGCCTGGGCCGCACGGTCTTGGTCGGCTTCGGGCTGGGCACGCCGGTGGGCGTCGCCTGCGGGGTGGGCGCGGCCTTCTTCTTCTTTTTCTTCGCGGCCGGGTCGGCGGCGGGGTCGTCCGCCGGATCGGGCTCGGCCGACTCCGACGTGGTGATCGAGGACGACGCGGAGGGTTCGTCGGAGATGTCGAGGGCCACCGGTGACGAACCGGGGCCGTTCCCACAGCCGGACAGGACGACCACGGTGACGGCCGCCAGGGCGATCATTCCCCTGCTGCTACCACGAACCGCCATAATGTGCCTCCAATGACTATGAAACGCCTGAACCCTAGCGGTTCAGCGTCACAGGGGTCGCAGATGTCACAGGACCCGGAGATATTGCTTTGCGCGAGGGGAGGGGGCGTTGCTTATCCTTGGCGGTTGTGACCTCTCCTCCTGATCAGCCCGCCGACCTGCGCCGACGACTGGGTGGGCTGATGCTGCGCGACCAGGCTCGGCTGCGCCGCAGGCTGGAGGGGTCGCGGAAGGTCAGGGACCCGGCCAAACGGGCCAGGATCCTCCAGGACATCACCCGCCAGGTCGACCAGGGCGAGCTCAGGGTCGCCGGCCGACTGGCCGCGGTGCCCAAGGTCACCTATCCGGAGCAGCTGCCGGTCAGCCGGCTCAAGGACGAGATCCTCGAGGCGATCCGGGACCACCAGGTCGTGATCGTGGCCGGCGAGACCGGATCGGGCAAGACCACTCAGATCCCCAAGATCTGCCTGGAGCTCGGCCGGGGCGTCACCGGACTGATCGGCCACACCCAGCCGCGCCGGCTCGCCGCCCGCACGGTCGGCGAGCGTATCGCCGAGGAGCTGGACACCGAGTTCGGCACCACGATCGGCTACAAGGTCAGGTTCACCGACCGGACCAACGACAACACCCTGGTCCGGCTGATGACCGACGGCATCCTGCTGGCCGAACTCCAGCACGACCGGCTGCTCACCGCCTACGACACGCTCATCATCGACGAGGCGCACGAACGCAGCCTCAACATCGACTTCATCCTGGGCTACCTGCGGCAGCTGCTGCCCCGGCGACCCGACCTCAAAGTGATCATCACGTCGGCGACGATCGACCCCGGCCGGTTCTCCCGGCACTTCGACGACGCGCCGGTCATCGAGGTCTCCGGCCGGACGTTCCCGGTCGAGGTCCGCTACCGGCCCGTCCCCAGCGACGACACCGACCAGGCCGAGGCGATCTGCGCCGCCGTCGACGAGCTCAGCCTGGAGGCGCCCGGCGACATCCTGGTGTTTCTGTCGGGCGAGCGGGAGATCCGGGACGCCGCCGACGCGCTCACCAAGAAGCAGTACAAGGGCACCGAGGTCCTGCCGCTGTACGCGCGCCTGTCCAACGCCGAACAGCACCGGGTCTTCTCCCCGCACCGGGGCCGCCGCATCGTGCTGGCCACCAACGTGGCCGAGACGAGCGTGACCGTGCCGGGCATCAAGTACGTGATCGACCCGGGGACCGCCCGGGTGTCGCGCTACAGCCACCGGCTCAAGGTGCAGCGGCTGCCGATCGAGGCGGTCTCGCAGGCCAGCGCCAACCAGCGCAAGGGCCGCTGCGGCCGGACCTCCGACGGGATCTGCATCCGGCTGTATGAGGAGGAGGACTTCGACGGCAGGCCGGAATTCACCGACCCGGAGATCCTCCGCACCAACCTGGCCTCGGTCATCCTGCAGATGACCGCGCTGAACCTCGGCGACATCGCCAAGTTCCCGTTCCTCGACCCGCCGGACCGCCGCAACATCAAGGACGGTCTCGACCTGCTGCACGAGCTCAACGCGCTCGACGGCAGGCAGGAACTCACCGAGATCGGCCGCAAGCTGGCCCGGCTGCCGCTCGACCCCCGGATGGGGCGCATGATCCTGGAGGCCGACCGGAACGGCTGCGTCAACGAGGTCATGATCATCGCGGCGGCGCTGTCGATCCAGGACCCGCGCGAGCGACCCAGCGACAAACAGCAGGCCGCCGACGAGAAGCACGCCAGGTTCAAGGACCCCGCCAGCGACTTCGCGTCCTTCCTCAAACTGTGGGAGTACGTCAAGGACCAGCAGAAGGCCCTGTCGTCCAGCCAGTTCCGCCGGACCGTCAAGAGCGAGTACCTGCACTACCTGCGGATCCGGGAGTGGCAGGACCTGGTCGGTCAGCTCAGGCAGATCAGCCGCGACCTCGACCTCACGTTCAACGACCTGCCCGGCGACCCCTACAAGATCCATGTGTCGCTGCTGTCGGGCCTGCTCAGCCACATCGGGCTGTGGGACCCCGAGAAACGCGACTTCCTGGGCGCGCGCAACGCCCGGTTCGGGATCTTCCCGGGGTCGGGGCTGTTCAAGAAGCCGCCGCGCTGGGTGATGTCGGCCGAGCTGGTCGAGACGAGCAGGCTGTGGGCCCGGGTCAACGCCAAGATCGAGCCCGACTGGGTGGAGCCGCTCGCGGGGCACCTGGTCAAGCGCAACTACAGCGAGCCGCACTGGGAGAAGAGCCAGGCCGCCGTCATGGCCCTGGAGAAGGTCACCCTCTACGGCGTACCGATCGTCACCGCCCGCAAGGTCAACTACGGCCGGATCGACCCGGAACTGGCCCGGGACCTGTTCATCCGCAGCGCCCTGGTCGAGGGCGACTGGGAGACCCACCACAAGTTCTTCCACGCCAACCGGCGGCTGCTCGAGGAGGTCGGCGAACTCGAGGAACGGGCCCGCAGGCGCGACATCGTCGTGGACGACGAGACGCTCGTCGACTTCTACGACGAGCGGATCCCCGACGACGTGGTGTCCGGGGCGCACTTCGACTCCTGGTGGAAGCAGACCCAGCGGGAACAGCCCGACCTGCTGAGCTTCGAGAAGTCGATGCTCATCAACGACGCCGCCGGCGCGGTCACCGAGGCCGACTATCCCGACGCCTGGCGGCAGGGGCAGCTCATCTTCAAGCTGACCTACCAGTTCGAGCCAGGGGCCGACGCCGACGGCGTGACCGTGCACATCCCCCTGGACCTGCTCAACCAGGTGACCGACGAGGGCTTCGACTGGATGGTCCCGGGCCTGCGGCTCGACCTGGTCACCGCGCTGATCCGGGCGCTGCCCAAACAGACCAGGGTCAACTTCGTGCCGGCCCCGGACTACGCCAGGCGGGTGCTGGAACGGATCACCGCCCGGCAGGGGACCCTGCTCGACGCGCTCGAACGCGAACTCAGGGCGATGTCGGGGATCACTGTCGCCCGCGAGTCCTGGCAGCCGCAGGCGATCTCCGACCATCTGCGGATGACGTTCCGGGTGCTCGACCGGCGCAGGCGCAAGGTCGCCGAGGGCAAGGACCTCGCGGAGCTCAAGAGAGGCCTCGCGCCCAGACAGCAGGCGACGCTCGCCCAGGCCGTGGGCATCGAACGGCAGGGCCTGACGGCCTGGGACTTCGGGGCACTGCCCCGGCTGCACGAGCAGGGCCGGCTCAAGGCCTACCCGGCGCTGGTCGACGAGGGCGCGACCGTGGCGATCCGGACCTACGGCACCGAGCAGGAGCAGCAGCGCGCCATGTGGCTCGGTACCCGCCGGTTGATCCTGCTCAACGCGCCGTCACCGGTGAAGTACCTGCAGGGCAAGCTGACCAACCAGGCCAAGCTCGCCCTGGCCACCAACCCCTACGGGAACGTGCAGAAGCTGTTTGAGGACTGCGTCGCGGCGGCCGCCGACAAGCTGATCACCGATCGGGGCGGGCCGGTCTGGGTGGCCGAGGAGTTCCAGCGGCTGTACGACCTGGTCCGCGCCGACCTGGTCGACACCTCCGCGGAGGTCGTGGCCCGGGTCGAACGGGTTTTGGCGGCGGCGCAGGCCGTCGAGCGCAGGCTCAAGAGCACCTCCAGCCTGGTCCTGGTGCCCTCGCTCAACGACGTGCGGACCCAGCTGACCGGCCTGATCCACCCGGGGTTCGTCACCGGGACCGGTTACGACCGGTTGCCGGATTTGCTCCGCTACCTGCGGGCGCTGGAGGTCAGGCTCGGCCGGCTGGCCGAGAACCCCAACCGGGACCGCCAGCTGATGGTGCAGATCGACGCGGTCCAGCGGGCCTGGGAGCAGGCAGGGAAGCCCGCGGAGGTCCGTTGGATGATCGAGGAGCTTCGGGTGAGTTATTTCGCGCAGTCTCTGGGCACCCGTTTCCCTGTCTCGGACAAGCGCATCATGAAGGCGATTACCGAGAGCCATCGACGGACATAAGGAGATCATGTCGGGGGACGAAACGCTGGTCTTCGCCGCGGGATCGGGGAAACTCGCCCGGGTCCGGGAGCTGCTGCACGCCGGGACGCCGGTCGAGGAACCGGACGACGGCGGCACGACCGCGCTCTACGGGGCCGCGCTCGCCGGGCATACCGAGATCGTCGAGGAACTGCTGGCGGCGGGCGCCGACCCCAACCGGATCAGCCTGGGCGACAGCGACGGCCTGCCGCTGTGCGCGGCGGCCTGCTGGGGCCACGAGGAGACCGTCAGCGCCCTGCTGGAAGGCGGCGCCGACCCCAACCTCACCGAGTCCGGCGGCTGGACCCCGCTGCTGTGGGCCTCGGCCGGCGGGCACACCGCGACCGTCATCCTGCTGCTGGACCACGTGGCCGACCCCGACGCGGAATCCCGGACGACCCCGCTCTGGCTGGCCGCCGACCGCGGCGCGGTCGACGCCGTCCGGGCGCTGCTCACCCATGGCGCCGACCCGGCCAGGTCCGATGACCAGGGCAGCACCCCGTTGGAGGCCGCGCTGCGGTGGGCGGGGGTCGACATCGAGGCCGAGTTGCGCGCGGCGAAGGAGGAGCTCTATCCCGAACCGGGCTACGAGTTCGCCGTCATCCGCGAGGAACAGGACGACGAGACCGAGCTGATCACGGTCGAGGCGCGCAGGCCGGGCCGGGAGTACGGCACGACCAGCGAGAAGCAGACCGGGCACGGGGCGATCGCCACGATCCTCGAACGTGCGCTGGGCCTCGGGACGTCGTTCGAGGGCCTGGTCGAGCGGGCCCTGGAGTTCCGCGACCCCCGGCCGACCGCGGGGCCCGACCACCGGGACGTCACCCTCAGGCCCGCCTGGTGGGAGACCGTCCGCACCCTGCAGACCCGGGGCGACACCGAGACCTACGACAAGGCCGTCGGGCTGTGCGCGAGCCCCGACGTGCTGACCCGCATGCTGGGCGTGGAGGTCCTGTCCCAGCTGGGCCGGACGGGGGAGCGGCCGTTCGCGGCCCGGAGCCTGCCGCTGCTGCTGCGGATGACCCGCGAGGAGAGTGACCCCCGGCTGCTGCGCTCACTGATCATCAGCCTCAGCCATCACGGTGACTCCGCGGCGCTCCCCGAGGTCCTCAAGCACGCCAGGCATCCCGACTCCCGGGTCCGCGACGCGGTCGCGTTCTCGCTGATGTCGGTCCTGCCGCCCGGCGACGGCCTCGGCGCGGCCGAGCTGATCCGGCTGACCGGCGACGACCACGAGTACGTCCGGGACTGGGCGACGATGTCGCTGTCCCTGCTGGAGACCGACACCGCCGAGATCAGGAACGCGCTCGCCACGCGCCTGGACGATGACTCTCTGGTGGTCGCCGCCGAGGCCGCACGCGGTCTGGCCGAACGTGGCGACCCACGTGCCGCGCACGGGATCCGGCGGATCCTCAGCGACCCCGACATCGACAACTATCCGCTCGACCTCGCCCTGGAGGCCGCCGCTGACCTGGGAGATCCCGGGCTGCGCGAGATTCTGGGCGAGGCCCGCGAACTCTGCGAGGCGCACGGTCTGGGCGCGGAACTCGACCAGGCGCTCGCGCGGTCGGCGCTGAATCCGCCCGGTTGATGTCCCATAAGAGTGACATCGTCGGTAAAGTTGTCACGGCGTTCCAGTACGCGCCGTGCACAGCGGCCGTAGGTCCACCTCCCCTGGACACGGGAACGCCGGTCCGCAGCAGAGGTGTCATGTCATGGATGGACCCGGCGAGCCTCTCGTAGGCCGGCTGGAGGTGCTGCGTTCGTTCGAGCATGCTCTGGTCCAGACCGGTTTCTCGTTCCTGTCCCTGGTCGGTGAGCCCGGTGCGGGCAAGTCCCGGCTGCTGGCCGTCCTGGCCGACCGGGCGCGCGAAAGCAGCCGGCTGGCTCTGTGGGGCCGGGCCGCGGAGTTCGACGAGGAGATGCCGTTCGGCTCCGTCGTCGACGCGCTCGACGACCACCTGGACGGCTGCGCCGACCTCGCCTCCCGGCTGGGCGCGTCGGCCGCGCTGCTCGCCTCGGTCTTTCCCTCGCTGGAGGACGCGGTCCCCGAACGCGCGGCCACCCTCAACCGGTACCGGCTGCACAAGGCCTTCCGTCAACTGCTGGACGAGCTCGCCGACGACGAAGGTCTCGTGCTCATCCTCGACGACCTGCACTGGGCCGACCACGGCACGATCGAGCTGCTCGACCACCTGGTCCGGCACCCGCCGCGCGGCCGGGTGCTGATCGCGGTCGCCTACCGGCCGGTTCAGGCCGCGCCCCGGCTGAGCGCGCTCGCCGAGAACGGGCTGCAGATCACCGTGGGCCCGCTGAGCCTCGCCGAGTCGGCCGAACTGCTCGGCCCCGACGTCAGCCGGGAACGGTGCGGCCGGCTGCACGAGGCCAGCGGCGGCAACCCCTTCTATCTCGACGCGCTCGCCCGCAGCGAGCAGGCCGCCACCGACGCCGACGGGCACGACGTACTGCCGCGCGCTGTCCGGGCCGCGCTGCAACTGGAGGTCAGCAGACTCTCGCCGGGCGCGCTGCTCGCCGCGCAGGGCGCGGCCGTCGCGGCCGAGGAGTTCGACCCGGTGCTGGTCGCGGTCGCCGCCGACGTGCCCGAGTCCTTCGCGCTCACCGCGATCGACGAACTCGTCGCCCGGGACGTGGCCAGGTCCTCGGCCCCCGGCCGGTTCCGGTTCCGGCACTCCCTGGTCCGGCAGGCCGTCTACACCGCCGCCGCGGCGGGCTGGCGGCTCGCCGCGCACGGCAGGGTCGCCGCGCACCTGGCCGAGCTGGGTGCTCCGGCCAGC
>JBDSTJ010000574.1:0-6120 GCA_039928335.1 Streptosporangiaceae bacterium
GCTCGGGCGCTCAGCCGGGGTCGCGCTGAGCCAGCCGGACCTGCCGGGCGATCAGGAACAGCGGGAACGTCACGCTGATCGCGATGAGCGCTGAGCCGATCACGTAGGCCCAGACGAACCTGATGCCCAGCCGCCGGGCTTCGACGACCATCAACACAGCCGCGGCGAGCGCCACGAGGACGATGTCGTTGGTGATCGAGGAGCTGGCCGCGTTGGCGTAGCAGGCGTCGAGGAAACCGGTGATCCCGCCGTTGTCGGCCTGCCGGAAGAAGCGGATGTTCTGGCTCCACGTCGCGATCAGCGCCACCAGGGCGATCAGCGCGTAGACGCCGCAGAGCAGCCGGTCGCGGGTGGAGAGCATTCAGTGTCCTTCGGCGAACAGGTCGGGGCGGCGGTGGGACAGCGAGGGGATCATCGCGCGGACCTTCTCGGTGAGGGCGAGGTCGACGTCGCAGATCCGCACCCCCGGAAACGAGCCCAGGTCGGCCACCGCGGCGCCCATCGGGTCGACGAGCAGGCTGCGTCCCACACCCGTCCGCCCGCCGCGCGGCGGGTCGGTCGTGTCGGGGGCCTTGCCGACCGCCACGGTCCAGACGGTGTTCTCGATGGCCCTGGCCCGGACCAGCGTGGTCCAGTGCTCCTCCTTGAACACCCCCTGTGCCCAGGCCGCCGTCACCACGAGTACCTCGGCGCCCTGGTCCAGGAGCGCGCGGGCCAGTTCGGGGAACCGGAGGTCGTAGCAGGT
The DNA here is from genome assembly GCA_039928335.1 of Streptosporangiaceae bacterium. Lineage (GTDB taxonomy): Bacteria > Actinomycetota > Actinomycetes > Streptosporangiales > Streptosporangiaceae > Actinocorallia. The sequence continues at coordinate 746 of JBDSTJ010000574.1, forward strand.
GATCAGCCCGAGCCTTACCCCGGCGAGCTGGACGACGACCGGCTCGGAACCGGGGGCCACCACCTCGGACTCGCGGAAGGCGAACGCATCGAACAGGTGGATCTTCCGGTAGGTCGCGGCGAGCTCGCCGGCGGCGTCGATCACCACGGTCGTGTTGAAAGTCCGCCCGTCCGGCGCGGGCTCGAAGACCCCGGCGACCACGGCGAGCCCGAACTCGCGCGCGGCCTCGCCCAGAGCAGTGACGAACGGCCCGTCCAGCGGCTCGGCGAACTCGCCCACGGGGTTCCCGAAGCGCACCTGGGTGGCCTCGGGGAAGACCGCGACATCGGCGCCGGCCGCCTCGGCGAGCGCCGAGCGGACGGTCTTGAGGTTCAGCTGGGGATCATCCCCGACATCGATCTGGCACAGTGCGACCCGCATGGACCCTATTGTGCCGGGTCAGGCCCGCCGCAGGGAGACCGGCACGCGTTCTGGGCCGCCCGGCGGCGGCGCGGGGTGCTGCCGATGGCCGGGATCATCGCACCCACGAGCAGCGCGCACAGCACGCCCAGCCGGAGCATCCCGATCCAGATCATCGTGCCGGCCAGCACCGACAAGGCCGCCGCGACCAGCACCGAAAGCCACAGCCGCCCGGTCTCGTGCAGCACCACCGCGGCCTGGGCGACCATCGCGTCCCGCAGTCCGGGCACCGCCAGCGGCACCCCGTCGCGGACCGCGCGCCGGACCCGTCTGAGCTCGGCCACGTCGAGCCTGGCGAGGCTGGGCCGCGCCCGGACCTGCGCCTGGGCGAGGTTGGCCGGATAGACCAGGACCGCGAACAACGACGCCAGGAACACCGACGTCGGCAGCGACGCCCGGTCATACCACGCGATCGTGCCGAGCGGCGCGGCGACCGTCACGCTGTTCACCGCCGCCCAGGTCCGCGGCCTGCGCACCGCCAGCAGCATCGCTTCGTCCCAGAGATGGAATCGCACGCGGAGATGATGACCCAGAGTGATCAAAGCCGATCCCCGCTCCGTGTCTGGTTAGGGTGTTCCGGGTGAGTGAACCTCTTGTCGCACGCATGCGGGGCTTCGGGACGACGATCTTCGCGGAGATGAGCGCGCTGGCCGTCCGGACCGGGGCGATCAATCTCGGCCAGGGCTTTCCCGACACCGACGGCCCACCGGCGCTGCTGGAGCGGGCGGTCGAGGCGATCCGCTCGGGTGCCAACCAGTACCCGCCCGGTCCCGGCATCCCCGAGCTGCGGCAGGCGGTCGCCGCCCAGAAACGGCGGTACGGGCTGGAGTACGACCCCGACCGGGAGGTCCTGATCACGGTCGGTGCGACCGAGGCGATCGCCGCCGCGGTCCTCGCGCTGGCCGAGCCGGGCGACGAGGTGATCGCCTTCGAGCCGTTCTACGACTCCTACGCGGCGATGATCGCGCTGGCGGGGGCGGTGCTCAGGCCGGTCACGCTCCGCCCGGCCGAGGGCCGGTTCACCTTCGATCCGGACGAGCTGCGCGCGGCGGTGACGCCGCGGACGAGACTCATCCTGGTCAACTCCCCGCACAACCCGTGCGGCACCGTCTTCACCCGCGCCGAACTGCAGTGCATCGCGGACCTGTGCCTGGAGCACGACCTCGTCGCGATCACCGACGAGGTGTATGAGTACCTGGTCTTCGATGACGCCGAGCACCTTCCGCTGGCCACGTTCGCGGGCATGCGGGACCGGACGGTGTCGATCTCCTCGGCCGGCAAGTCGTTCTCGGTGACGGGCTGGAAGACCGGCTGGGTGTGCGCCCCCGCACGTCATGTCGACGCCGTCCGCACGGTCAAGCAGTTCCTGACCTACGTGGCGAGCGCCCCCTGGCAGCAGGCGGTCGCCTACGGGCTGGTCCACGAACTCGCCTGGGTCGAGGAGCTGCGAAGGTCACTCCAGGGCACACGGGACCGGCTGATCACCGGGCTGGAGGCGGCCGGGTTCAGGACCTACCTGCCCCAGGGCACCTACTTCGTCCAGGCCGACATCCGGCCGCTCGGCTTCGAGGACGGCGTCGAACTGGCCCGTGCCCTGCCGGACCGGGCCGGCGTGGTCTGCATCCCGACCCAGGTCTTCTACGCCGACCCCGCACGCGGCCGACACTTCGTCCGGTTTGCCTTCTGTAAACAGGACGCCGTGATCGACGAGGCGGTGGAACGCCTGATGGGCCTGTCGTCGCAAGGGCACCCAGGGTGACCTCGAATGCCTATACCCTCTGGAGCGTGGCAGGACCGAGGATTGCGCAACCCCAGTTCCCCTCCGACGACGGCAACGCCGACCCCCGGCTCGCCGCCGCGCTGGCCGGTTACGCCGCGGGGAGAGCGGGGGCGCACGCGGTGATCAACGAGCTGTTCGACAGCCGGCTGCTGGTCCCGATCGTCGCGGTGCTCACCGAGGCCGAGGAGGTCGACGGCGTGCGCAGAGACAAGGAGAGCGACATGGCCCTCCCGGTCCTGATCGGTGACGACGGCCGCCGAGGCGTCCTCGGCTTCACCTCGATGCGCACCATGAAGATGTGGAACCCCGACGCCAGGCCGGTCCCGGTGTCGGCCTGCGACGCCTGCAAGGCCGCGCTCGACGAGCAGGCCGACGCCCTGGTGATCGATGTGGCCGGGCCGATCCCGTTCGCAGTCGACGGGGTACGGCTGCATCTGCTCGCCGAGGGCACCCCGCCGCCGCCCGCCCACCAGGACCCGGACGTGCTCGCCGCGATCGAGGCCGCCTTCCGGCCGGAACAGGGCGTCACCGGTGTCCGGGTCGGGCCGGGCGACGCCGCGGAACTGTCGGTGAAGTTCACGGTGGCGCTGGGCATGGACGAGCAGGACACCGTGCGCAGGGTCGCCGACCGGCTCGCCGACGTGCTGCGCGGCCGGATCGTCGGCGGCCTCGAACTGGGCGTCCACCGCCGGTAGTCTCGGCGGCGTGACCCCCGAAACAGCAGCTGATCCCTGGTTCGAGCCGGTGTCCCGGCGGCCGTTTCCGGTCGCCGTCGTGGCCGCTGCCGTCGTGGCGGTGCTGGCGGTCCGGCTCGGCCGGCGGCCGGACCTGCCCGCCTTCCTGCTTCTCGGTGTGCTCGGCACGATGCTGTCGTTCATCGACGTGGCACTGAAACGGCTGCCCGATCCGCTGACTTTGCCCGGAGCCCTCGGCGTGGCCGCGCTGCTCGCGCTGGCCTCGCTGGACGTGGGTTTCGGGCATTTCGTGGGGGCTCTCTACGGGATGGGGGCGCTGTTCCTCTTCTACGCCATCCAGTGGGTCATCGTTCCCCACCAGATCGGATTGGGCGACGTGAAGCTCGCCCTGTCGCTGGGACTGGTCCTGGGCTGGCTCGGGCTCCAGGCCTTCGTCCTGGGAATCGTCGCCATCCAGGTGCTGGGCGGCCTGTGGGCGCTCGGGGTGATCATCGTCAGACGAGGCGGGCTCACGTCGTCCATCCCGTTCGGGCCCTTCATGCTGGCCGGAACGCTGGTCGCGGTGCTCCGATACGCCTGACCCGGTCTCAGCGGCTGGACGGCGTGCGCGGGGCATGCCGCCGAGGTGGAAGAATTACCGGCATGTTGCGTTGGTTGACAGCGGGAAAATCGCACGGGCCTGCGCTCGTCGCGATCGTGGAGGGCGTTCCGGCCGGGGTGCGCGTGACCTCGGCGGACATCGCCGAGGGCCTGCGCAGGCGGCGGCTGGGCCATGGTCGCGGGGCTCGGATGAAGTTCGAGCAGGACAAGGTCACGATCAACGGGGGGATCCGGCACGGGTCCACCCTGGGCGGGCCGATCGCCATCGAGGTCGCGAACTCCGAGTGGCCCAAGTGGGAGACCGTGATGGCGGCCGATCCCGTTGACGCCGACCTCCTCGCCGCCCAGGCCCGCAACGCGCCGCTGTCGCGGCCCCGGCCGGGCCATGCCGATCTGGTCGGCATGCAGAAGTACGGTTTCGACGACGCCCGGCCGATCCTCGAGCGGGCCAGCGCGCGGGAGACCGCCGCGCGGGTCGCGCTCGGCGAGGTCGCCAAGGCGTTCCTGCGCCAAGCCCTCGGCGTCGAGATCCTCAGCCATGTCGTGTCGCTGGGCCAGGTCGAGGTCCCCGCGGACGCCCCGCTGCCGGCCTACGCCGATCTCGCCGCGATCGACGAGAGTCCGGCCCGCTGTTTCCACGCCGAGACCGACGCGGCCATGGTCGACCACGTCGACGAGCTCAAGAAGGCCGGCGACACCATCGGCGGCGTGGTGGAGGTGCTGGCCTACGGGCTGCCGCCCGGCCTGGGCAGCCATGTCCACTGGGACCGGCGGCTGGACTCGCGGCTCGCCGGGATCCTGATGGGCATTCAGGCGATCAAGGGCGTTGCGGTCGGCGACGGTTTCGAGACCGCCCGCCGCCCCGGCTCACTGGCCCACGACGAGATCGACAACACCACGGACGGCGTCAGGCGGCGCACCAACCGGGCCGGCGGGATCGAGGGCGGCATGACCACCGGCGAGATCCTGCGGGTCCAGGCCGCGATGAAGCCGATCTCGACGGTGCCGCGCGCCCTCGACACGATCGATGTGCTGACCGGCGAACCCGCCAAAGCGATCAACCAGCGCAGCGACGTCACCGCCGTCCCGGCCGCCGGGGTCGTCGCCGAGGCGATGGTCGCCCTGGTCTTGGCCGACGCGGTCCTGGAGAAGTTCGGCGGTGACTCCGTGGTGGAGACCGCGCGCAACGCCCGGGGCTACCTTTCGACGCTGGCGATCAAATGAGCCCCCGCGCCGTGCTGATCGGCCCTCCCGGTTCCGGCAAGTCCACGGTCGGCGTGCGCCTGGCCGAGGCACTCGACCTTCCCTTCCGCGACACCGACTCCGACGTCGAGGCGGTCGCTGGCAAGCCGATCAGCGACATCTTCGTCGACGACGGAGAGCAGCATTTCCGCGCGCTGGAGCGGGCCGCGGTCGCGGCCGCCCTGGCCGAGCACGACGGGGTCCTGGCCCTCGGCGGCGGCGCGATCATGGCCGCGGAGACCCAGGAACTCCTCGCCGGGCACCGGGTGATCTACCTGGAGGTCTCGCTGAGCGAGGCGGTCAAGCGGATCGGGCTCGGCTCGGCCCGGCCGTTGCTGGTGTTCAACCCACGCTCCCAGCTCCGCAAGCTGATGGAGGAACGGCTGCCGATCTACGAGCGGCTCGCCACCCTCATCGCGGTCAGCACCGACCGCACCCAGGAGGAACTCGTGATCGACCTCGTCCAGGAGCTGAGGTGACCGCCACCCGGATCACCGTCCCCGGCGACAGCCCCTACGACGTCGTCATCGGCACCGGGATCCTCGGCGAGCTGCCCGACCTGGTCGGCAAGCGCGCCGAGACCGTCGCGGTCGTGCACG
>JBDSTJ010000575.1:0-8133 GCA_039928335.1 Streptosporangiaceae bacterium
TGGCCTGGGGGCGGCTGCTGCAGTCGCACGGCGGGATCTCGGTGGCGGCGCTGGCCCTGGAGACCGGGTGGAGCGAACGGCGGCTGTCGGGGCGGTTCCGGGCGGAGATCGGGCTGCCGCCGAAGGCCGCGGCGCGGGTCGTCAGGTTCGACCGGGCCAGGCGGCTGGGCGCGGCGCGGCCACGGCTGCTGGCGGACCTGGCCGCCGAGGCGGGCTATTTCGACCAGGCGCACCTGGCCCGGGAGTTCCGCGCGCTCGCGGGATGCCCGCCGAGCCAGTGGCTGGCCGAGCAGGGTTCCGAAACGTACAAGCCGCGACCCCTGGGGAAGGCCGAACCTGGGGATGAGGGCTTCCAGGAAGGACACCATGAAGGAGACACCATGCAGGAGACACCATGACTGACAGGACACCCGCTCCGCAGGTGTGGCCCACGTTGCGCGCCACGGACGCCCGCGCGCTCATCGCGTTCCTGGTCGAGGCGTTCGGCTTCGAGGAGACCGCTGTGCACGGTGCGGGCGACCGGGTCGACCACGCCGAGCTGTCCTGGCCGCCGGGCGGCGGGATCATGCTGGGCTCGGAGCGACCGGACCGGCCCGCCGACGACTGGCCGCTGCGGCCCGGCACCTTCGGGGCCTACGTGGTCACCGACGATCCGGACGCGTTGTTCGCACGGGCGACGGCCGCCGGCGCGGAGGTCGTCTACGGCCTGCGCGACACCGACTACGGCTCGCGTGACTTCGCCGTCCTCGATCCCGAGGGCAACCACTGGTCCTTCGGCTCCTACCGGGGCGAGCCGAGAACCTGACCGCGCCTGGCGTTGACGGCACTGTCGGACGAACATGGGGGGTGACCACCACGAGGAGGACGCCCCCATGGCCGCCCGCAGCCAGCTCACGATCGCCGTCATGCTCGTCGCGTCCCTACCGGCCTGCGGTGGTGGCGGCGACGAACGTCCGCTGCGGGCCTCCGACGCCGCCACCGCTCCACCTGTCGGGACACCGACCCGGCCGGTGACGCGGCCGCCGGCCCAGGAGGTGATGCTGCCCGCGCCCTACCAGCCGTTGTGGCCGTTCGCCGACCTCGCGGCGGTCCGGAGCTGGCAGCGGAGCTTCCGCGCGGGCGGGCACTCCCCGTGGCATCTGGACGCGGCGCAGACCGCCCTGTCGTTCACCCAGGGCTTCCTCGGCTTCGCCGGGATCGACCGGGTGACCAGCCGCAAGGTCAAGGGTGACGACGCCCGCATCGGAGTCGGCGCGGACACCGAGGAGGGCGGCCGGACCGGCACCGCCGCGGTGATCCACCTCAGGCGGGTGGGGACCGGCGGCGACGCACCCTGGGAGGTGGTGGGGACCGACGACACCTTGCTCACCCTGACAAGCCCGGCGTACGGGGCGAGCGCCTCCTCACCGGTCACGGTCGGGGGCCGGATCACCGGGGTGGACGAGAGCATCCGGATCACGGTGCGGCGAGTCGGGGGCGACAAGCCGGTCGGCACGTTCTGCTGCCTCGGCACCGGCGGGCAGCGGTCGCCGTGGTCGGCGAAGGTCTCCTTCACCGCGACCCCGCGGGAGGTGCTCACGATCGTGGCATCGACCGGCGGCCACCTCGCCGACGTGGAGTCGTTCGCCGTCACCGGCATCACCGGCTGAAGGTCGGTTTGGAAGCCGACATCTCGGGCAAATCCGCGCCGTGTCTACACCTCACCCCGCCGGCCCCCAACTCGTGGTCATGGGCGTCACCGGATCAGGCAAGACGACCGTGGGCATCGCCCTGGCCCACGAACTGGGTGTGCCGTTCGCCGACGGCGACGACTTCCACGGCGAGGCCAACATCGCGAAGATGGCCGCCGGAACCCCCCTCGACGACGCCGACCGGCTCCCGTGGCTGCGGTCGGTCGGAGCCTGGCTGGGCGAGCGTCCCGGCGGCGGTGTGATCGGCTGCTCCGCCCTCAAGCGCTCCTACCGCGACCTGCTGCGGGAGTACGCGCCGGCCGCCCGGTTCGTCCATCTGCACGGCACGCCCGAGGTGATCCACCGCAGGGTGGCCGAACGGGCCGGCCACTTCATGCCGGAGTCGCTGGTCGAGTCGCAGTTCGCGACGCTCGAGCCGCTCGGACCGGACGAGGCCGGCGTCGTCCTCGACTTCGACCTCCCGGTGGCCGACCTGGTCGCCGCCTACCTCGACGAGGCCAGAGCATGAACATCCTCGCGGTCGCCGCCGGTCCCGACATCTCCGGCGGCAGGCTCGTCCCCGCCGCGCTCCTGGGCATCGCGCTCATCGTCATCCTGATCACCTGGCTCAGACTGCACCCGGTGCTGGCGCTGACCCTCGGCGCCCTGACCGTCGCGCTGGTCGCCGGGATGCCGGCCGCGGACGCGATCGACTCCTTCACCAAGGGCTTCGGGTCCACCGCCGCGAGTGTCGGCCTGCTCATCGCCTTCGGTGCGATGTTCGGCAAGCTGCTGGCCGACTCCGGTGGCGCCGACGAGATCGTGGACACCATCGTCGGCCGGGCCGGCCCCAGGACGCTGCCGTGGGCGATGGGCGGGGTCGGCGCGTTGATCGGCCTGCCGATGTTCTTCGAGATCGGGCTCGTCCTGATCATGCCGGTGATCTTCCTGGTCGCCCGGCGGTCCGGTCTGTCCCTGATCCGCGTCGGTATCCCGGCCCTGGCCGGCCTGTCGGCCATGCACGGTTTCGTTCCGCCGCACCCAGGCCCGCTGGTGGCCGTGGACGCGCTCAAGGCCGACCTCGGCATCACCCTCGGGCTCGGCATCCTGGTCGCGGTCCCGACCGTGATCGTCGCCGGTCCGCTGTTCGCCCACTTCGCCGCGCGCTGGGTGGACATCCCCGTCCCGGAGCTGTTCGACACCCAGGCCGACGACAAGCGCGAACGCCGCCCGTCCTTCGCCATCACCCTCGGCACCGTGCTGCTGCCGGTCGTGCTGATGATGGGCAAGGCGCTCGCCGACATCTTCGCCGACCAAGGCACCCTGCCCCGGACCATCCTGGACTTCTTCGGCACCCCGCTGGTCGCGCTGTTCCTCGCCGTGGCCGTCGCGATGTTCACCCTGGGCCGCGGCTCGGGCATGAACCGCCAGGACGTGTCCCGCACGATCGAGCAGTCGCTGCCGCCGATCGCCGGGATCATCCTGATCGTCGCCGCGGGCGGCGGTTTCAAGCAGATCCTGGTCGACACCGGCCTGGGTGAGCTGGTCGCTGACTGGGTCAAGGACAGCGGCTTCTCGGTCTACCTGCTGGCCTGGCTGGTGGCCGTCCTGATTCGCCTGGCCACCGGCTCGGCGACCGTCGCGACCGTGACCGCCGCGGGCATTCTCGCCCCGCTCACCGAGACCCTGACGACCGGGGAGACCAGCCTGCTGGTCCTGGCGATCGGCGCGGGCTCGCTGTTCTTCTCCCATGTCAACGATGCCGGCTTCTGGCTTGTCAAGGAGTTCTTCGGCATGAGCGTCGGCCAGACCATCAAGACCTGGTCGCTGATGGAGACCGTCATCTCGGTTTCGGGCCTGGCGTGCGTGATGTTCCTCAGCCTGTTCTTCTTACCGGTCAGAACAGCAGGTCGTCGGTGAAGTCGTTCGCGAACTTGCCGTGCGGGTCGAGGTCGCGGACGAGCGCCCGGAACTCCGGGAGCCGGTCGTACAGTCCGCTGATCTCCGGTGCCGGGGTGCTGAACAGCTTGCCCCAGTGCGGCCGGGCCCGCAGCCGGTCCTCGATCAGCCTCAGCACCGGTGCCACCGCGTCCGGGTCCCTGACCCAGGTGAAGTGGAACGCCACGCTGTCCCGGCCCTGGCCGGGGCTCAGCCACAGTGCGTCGGCGGCGACCGTGCGGATCTCGCAGATCTGCAGGACTCCGGCGATCTCGTCGCGGATCCCGCTGAGGGCCCGCAGCGCCTGGGCCGCCTCGGCGCGCGGCACCAGGTACTCGGTCTGCAGTTCCTCGCCCGAGCTCGGGGTGAACCCGAGCCGAAAATGCGGCAGCCGCTCGTGCCAGGGTCCCGGCACACCCTGCTGCTCGGTGCAGTGCGCCGGTGAGATGCCGGGGACGGGGTGGCGCGGCCCGTCGGCGGGGTGCACGCCGGTCCAGCCGGCCGGCCCGGCGTCGAGGCGCTGCTTCACCCACACCTGGTCGAAGTCCGGGCCGCGCCAGGTGGTGAACAGGCTGACGCTGTAGGCACTGGCGAGGATCTCCTCGAACCCGGCAGCCGGAACGTCCTCGTAGACCCACTGGGCGACCTCGAAGGTCGGCTGGACGTCCAGGGTCAGCCGGGTCACGACGCCCAGGCGGCCCAGCCCGACCACCACGCCCGCGAACCGGTCGTCGGCCCGGCTCAGCTCGAGCAGGCCGCCGTCGGCCGTGACCAGTTCCAGGGCCGAGACCGCAGTCGCCAGGCCGCCGTTGCCGACGCCCGAGCCATGGGTGCCGGTGGCGCAGGCCCCGGCCACGGACAGGTGCGGCAGCGACCCGAGGTTGTGCAGGGCGAGGCCCTCCTCGTGCAGCCGCACGGCCAGCTCGCCGTACCGGACGCCGCCCGCGACCCGCACCGAGGAACCCTCGATCTCGATCACCGGCGGCAGGCCGGCCACCGAGATCAGCGCCCCGGTGGTGTCGGCGACCGTGCTGAAGGAGTGCCCGGTGCCGAGGGCGCGTGCCCGTGGGCTCGCGGCCACCAGCGCTCTCAGCTCGTCCACCGACCCGGGCCGGTGCACACTCCCGGCCCGGAAGACGACGTTGCCCGCCCAGTTCGCTGTCATCCCTCGATCATGCCGGACGCCCGGCAGCCCTCCGTGGCAGGTCAGGCGGGGTTGGCGGCGGAGCCCTCGGTGCTGAGCAGGACGATCGTGGAGTCGGGGCCGATCCGCAGGGCGGCCCGGCGGGCTTCGGTGGACAGCGCGGCGCGGGCTCCGGCGAGCGCGGCGGCTCCGCACGGTCCCGCGGAGATCCCGAAGGCGGCGAGGTCCTTGACCGCGGCGAGGCTCTCGTCGTCGCTGACGGAGACCGCGGCGTCAAGCCCGGCTGCCAGGCGGGACCAGGCGAGGCTGGAGGGTGTGCCGCAGTTGAGCCCGGCCATCACCGTGGCTCCGGTCGGCACCGTGGTCAGCCTGCCCCGCTGCAGGCTGGTGAGCACGCAGGAGGCGGCGGCGGGCTCCACCGACAGCAGGGCGGGCCCGTCCGGGCGGCTTCGGTAGTGGGTGACCGCGGCCTGGGCGAGCGAGCCGACCCCGACCGGCACCGCCACCAGCGATGGCGGCCCGGCCAGCTGGGTGTCGAGCTCGGCGAACAGGGTCGAGTAGCCCTCGACGATCCAGCCGGGGACCTGCTCGTAGCCGGGCCAAGCCGTGTCCTGGATCAGGACCGCCCGTGGTCGGGCGGACGCCTCGGCGGCCCGTCGGACCGCGACGTCGTAGCAGCCGTCGACCGGGACGACCTCCGCGCCTTCGGCCTCGATGGCGGCGAGCGCGGCGGGGTGCACGCCCCGAGGGAGGAACACCCGGACGGGGTGGCCCAGCAGCCGTCCGATCCGGGCGACGGCCCGGCCGTGGTTGCCGTCGGTGGCGGTGATGAGCCGGACCGGTCCGGTCCGCCCGGCGAGGGCCTGGTGGATCGCCCAGGAGGCGCCCAGGACCTTGAAGGCGGGCAGGCCGAGCCGTTGGGACTCATCCTTTACCAGGACCCGCCCGACTCGGAGTTCCCGGGCGAGCGCGGGCAGGTCGGCCAGCGGCGTGGCCCGGTAGCCCGGCAGCCGGGCATGGAACTCAGCCACCTCGGCCGGTGCGGGCTCACAGCGCCAGGTCCGGGCCTCGGGTCGCGCGAACCAGGTCATGCTCCGCACTCTGCCGACCCGGAGTATCATCAGTCCAGCGAATGTTTTCGACTGATACTCATGAGAAAATCTGATTGATGCTGGATCTGCACCGGCTCAGGCTCCTGCGCGAGCTCAAGCACCGCGGCACACTCGCCGCCGTGGCCGCCGCGCTGTCCTACAGTCCCTCGTCGATCTCCCAGCAATTGTCCCTGCTGGAGGCCGAGGTCGGGGTGCCTCTCCTGGAGCCGGTCGGCCGCCGGGTCAGGCTGACGCCCCAGGCCGAGATCCTGGTGGGACACACCGAGGCGCTGCTGGAGCGGCTCGAGCGTGCCGAGGCCGACGTGGCGGCCTCGCTGACCCGGCTGACCGGCACCCTGCGCGTCGCCTCCTTCCAGACGGCGGCGCTGGCCCTGGTCCCGCCGGCGCTGACCCTGCTGCGCGCCGAGCACCCCGCACTGCGCGTCCACGTCACCCAGCTGGAGCCGGAACGGGCGCTGCCCGCCCTGCTCGCCCGGGACTTCGACCTGGTGATCGCCGAGGAGTACCCGGGCATTCCCCACCCGCGCCCGGCCGAGTTGGAGCAGGAGGACCTGTGCGGCGACACCCTCCGGCTCGCCTCGCTCGCGGGGACGGACCTCGCCTCGCTCACCGACCAGCCGTGGATCATGGAGCCGGAGGGCAGCGCCGCCCGGCAGTGGGCGCTGACCCTCTGCCGCGACGCGGGATTCGAGCCGGACGTGCGCTTTGAGTCCCCTGATCTGCTGCTCCATCTCCGCCTGGTCGAGCAGGGCCACGCCGCCGCGTTCCTGCCGGACCTGGTCTGGCGGGGCGGGCCGCCCACGCTGGCCCTGGGCGCCCTGCCCGAGGGCCGGCGGGCCCGGCGGCTCTTCACGGTCGTCCGCGGCGGCAGCAGCAGGCACCCGGCCATCCAGGCGGGCCGGCGGGCCCTGGTCGCGTCAGCCCATGGCTGAGACCAGCGAAGGGAGCGTGGTCAGCCGCGCCGCCACGGCCCGCGCACTGGTCGCGATCGGACACTTTGGGTGACTGTGTGGTCGTGGATTCTCCGATCCTCGGAGGTTGTGCGCCTGGGGAAGTCGGAAAGGCCACGGGCGGTCGACAAGTAGGGAAGAATGGAGGTGGCTAATAATCCGAGCTATCCGCGTTGTGGTCTCTCGAGGAGCACCCCCTGGACCTTTTGCTGGTCGCCGGTGCTGTGATCCTGGGATCCTGCACCATCGGCCTCCTGGCCCTGCTGGTACACATGAAGGCCCGACCCAAAGGCCGTCACCACTGACCTCGGTCCGTCTCGCACAGGTCACCCCCGTGCGGACGGATCGTTGCTTTTTATCCGGGCCATATTCAGGAAACCTGCAGGCGCATTCCAGCCCGGACTTGGTCGGGGAGAGGAGGTTTCTGAGTGTCAGACACGCCCACCCGATAGGGAGCGACGGGGCCATGGACACCCAGCAGCTGCACGACACCCAGAACCCCGGTTTCGATGGGCCGCCCGCCCCACCGGAACCCGCACGGACCGGCGGCTCGTCGCCCGGCCGCAAGACAGGCAAGACAGGCAAGGTGGGCATGGCGGGTCTCGTCCTGGCCGTCGCGCTGGGCTCCGGCCTCGCCGGTGCCGCAGGCGCGGTCGCCCTGACCGACAACGGCCGCACCGTCTACACCAGCCCGACCGTGCGGGGCTCCACGAGCGGGGCCGCCGACATCCCGGAGATCGCCAAGGCGCTCCAGCCGAGCGTCGTGTCCATCAAGGTCACCACCGGCGGCGGCGGTGAGGAGGGCTCGGGCATCGTGCTGCGGGCCGACGGCACGATCGTGACCAACAACCACGTGGTCGAGTCCGCGCAGAGTGGCGGCAAGATCACGGTGGAGTTCAACGACGGCAGGAGCGCCGCCGCGACCGTCCTGGGCACCGACCCGACCACGGACCTGGCGGTCATCAGGGCGACCGGGGTCTCCGGCCTGCAGGCCGCCACCCTGGGCGACAGCGACAAACTCCAGGTCGGTGAGGCGGTCGTCGCGATCGGCAGCCCGCTTGGCCTGTCCGGATCGGTGACCAACGGCATCGTGAGCGCTCTGCACCGGTCGCTGTCGGAGGGCGGCGGCCAGAACCAGGCGCAGTCCGCGAGCCCGACGATCGGTGACGCGATCCAGACCGATGCCTCCATCAACCCCGGCAACTCCGGCGGCCCGCTGGTCAACGGCTCTGGCCAGGTCATCGGCATCAACACCGCGATCGCCACCTCGGGTTCGAGCAACGGCAACATCGGCGTCGGCTTCGCGATCCCGGTCAACA
>JBDSTJ010000576.1:0-22484 GCA_039928335.1 Streptosporangiaceae bacterium
GATCGAGGACGGCACCCAGGCGGACAAGCGCCGCGCGGTGAAGAGCAAGGTCAAGCAGGAGCAGAGCAAGACCGGCCGACACGCGGCGGCCAAGAAGAACCTGCCGCTACGCCGCGGTCAGGGCCGCTGAGTCACCGGTACCACTCCTAGAGCAGCGCTTGCAGCCTTGCCGCCTGGCGCTCCCAGGTCCAATCCTGTTCGACCCAGGTCCGGCCGGCCCTGCCCATCGCGCTGGCGCGCGCGGGGTCACCGAGAAGCTCGACCAGCGCGGTGACCAGGCGCGCGGGAGACCGGCCCGGCACTACCAGGCCGGTCTCCCCATCCAGCACCGCGTCCGGTGCGCCGCCCGAGTCCCCGGCGACGACCGGGAGGCCGGTCGCCGAGGCCTCCAGGTAGACGATGCCGAGGCCTTCCACGTCCAAGCCTGCCCGCCGGGTCCGGCACGGCATCGCGAACACGTCTCCGGCGTCGTAGTGGGCGGGGAGGTCGGCCCACGGCACCGCACCGGTGAACACCACCGACCGGCCCGCCATCTTCACGAGGTCCGCCCGGTAGGGACCGGAGCCCACGATCAGCAGGGCCGCGTCGGACACGTGGCGCAGTACCTCGGGCCAGGCCCGGATCAGGGTGTCCTGGCCCTTGCGCGGCACCAGCCGGGACACGCACACCACGACCGGCCGGTCCACCAGGCCGTGCCGTCGCCGTACCTCGGCCCCGCCCGCTCCGGCGTGGAACAGCGACAGGTCCACACCGGGCGCGAGCCTCGCCATCCGCGCGGCGGCCGCGGGCGAGAGCGCTGCGGCCATCCGGGACCGGGTGTACTCCCCCAGGTAGGTCAGGGTGTCGACGCCGTCACCGATCCGCCGCAACAGCTGCCGGGCGGCGGGCAGCTGGGCCCAGGCGGCCTCGTGCCCGTGCGTGATCCCGACCGCCCGGGAGATCCCGGCCCGGCGCAGTGCGGGGGCGAGCAGGCCCAACGGGGCCGACGCCCCGAACAGGACCGAGTCACAACCCTCCGACCGGATGATCTCCTCAGCCCGGCGCAGCACCCTGGGCTCGGGCAGCATCAGCGACGTCGGATGCCGGACCACGGGGAACGGCTGCTCGGCGTCGAACCCGGCCGCGCCCTTCCAGGCCGGGGCGTACACGACGACCGATCCCGCGGGGCGCCGCAGCGCCAGGTTGTACACGAACTGCTGGATCCCCCCGGCCCGCGGCGGGAAGTCGTTGGTGAGGATCAGAGTTCTGGTCATCTTCCTCCCATGCTCGCACGCCGGTCAGCCGAGCTCGCCCCTGAGATAGGCGCGCCACTCCCGGACGAGTTGCGCGAGGCTCACCCCGAGCACGGCGCGGACCGCCTCCTCCTGCGACTGCGTCCCGGCCGCGCGGTACAGCCGGAGGAGTGTGGCCTCGCCGTAGCGCTCCGCGATCATCCGGCAGGCCAGCCACGACGACTGGTAGACCTGGCTGAGCCCGTCGGACTGCCCGTCGAACTCCTCCCGGGTGGGCAGCGCGGCCGGCAGGGCCTTGCCCTGGGCCAGGTCGTCGCGCAGCTCGCGGGCCGCGGACCTGACCGACGCGGCGGCCTTCCTATAGCCGACATAGTCGGCGAACCCCTCGACCAGCCACATCGGCGTACGCGAGTCACCCGCCGCCGAGGTCGCCACATGGGTCAGCTCATGGGTCAGCACGACCTGCCGGCCGAGCGGGTTGAGCTTGGCGTAGACCCCGGGCGAGATCAGTACCCGGTCCTGGCCCGGGGAACGGTCGGTGTTCTGGGTGACGGTCGCCAGGGCCACGATCGCGGTGAGGTTCTGGCCGCCGGCCAGGGCCACGGCGGCGGTGTCGTCCGCGGGCACCAGCGCGACGACTCTGCGCGGCCAGCGGTCGCCGACGACCGCCGACACCAGCGGCACCGAGTCGTCCAGCCGTTCGGCGACCTGGCGGAGCGTCGCGGTCCCGGCCTCGTTCCCGATCACCAGGCTGTGCCTGCCGCGCACCACCGACACCCGGCCCTCGGACCAGATCTCCGGATCGTCCCTGGTCGTCCTGCCGTCGCCGACGATCATCCCCTTGCCGGACAGGGTCAGGTAGGAGGTGTGGACCACGTCGCCCCGGTCGAAGCCCTTGATCCGGTAGTGCAGCCGGAGGGTGAGCAGCGTGCCGCCTCCCTGGGGCCCGGCCGCGGCGATGCTCTCGTGCCAGTTCTCCAGCGGCACCCGCCCGAGGTTGGCGAACAGCTCCTCCTGCCGGGCCCGGAAACCGGGGGCGTCCGGGTCAATCCCGGCCAGGAAACCGGTCTTCTCCCGGTCTGCCACCGCCTGGGCGCGGGCCGCGAGGATCCGTTCGGCGGCGGGCCGGTCGAACGAGGCCGCCGGGTCGGCCCGTTCCGGCCGGGCACCCGCCCTGCACCCGCCCAGCGCCACGAGCACCGCGACCAGGGCGCTGGTGCCGAGAAGAAGACGAGACCCCGGCGCGACGGCTTCCATGGTCGGTGATCCTAGGTGCCGCGCGCCGGGGCCTGAAACCAGGACTTACTTCCCAGCGTAGGAGGGGTAGCCGTAGCCGGCGATCTGGCCGCTGCTGCGGACCTTCTTCTGCACGGCATTGCCGGTGTTGCCCTCGATGGTGTTGACCTTGCCGTTTCCGGCGTCGGACACGACGTAGCCGACGTGGTCGATGGCGTCGAGGCTCTTGCTGCCACCCCAGTCGAAGAAGACGACCGCGCCGGGCTTGGGCGTGCCGCCCCACCGGCCGGCGGCCTTGAACCACTTGGCGTGGGCGACGGTCCAGGCGTCCTGGCCAACGGTCGTGGCGGTCTTGCCGCCGTTCTGGTGGGCGACCCAGGACACGAACATGTCGCACCAGCTGGCGTTCAGGTAGCCCCTGCGGCTGCCGCCGTCACGGTCGATGGTCTCCTGCGCCCGGCCCGTGGCGGAGTACCACTGGGAGAACTTGGTCTGGCCGGAGCCGTCCTCCCTGGTGCCGACCTGCTTTTCGGCCAGAGCGATGATGTCCTGGGCGGTGGCGAGCTTCTGCGCGGCCTTGGCCTGGGCGGCCTTGGCGGCCTCCTGCTCGGGAGTGGCCTTGAGGTCGGTCTTCGGCGCCGTCTTCGGTGCGGTCTTCGGTGCGGTCCTGGGCTGCGCGATCGGGGAGATCGGGGCCTGCGCGAGAGCGAGGAACTTGGCGTTCGAGTCGGCGTCGGAAGTGGGCTTGGCGGCCGCGGCCGCCGGGGCCGGGCTGCTCACCCGCTTGGTCCCGGGCGTCTCGGTGGCGTTCGCGGCCTGGGCGGCCAGCGCGAACGTGCTGGTGAGGGCGGCTCCGACCACGGCTGCGCCGCCGATCCTGAGCGTCCATGTGGTGTGCTTGCGGTGTCGACCGGTCATGCGTTTCTCCTGAACTTCCATGCCGCCTACCGGGTTAGCTGACGGATTCGGGCCTGGAAGACGCCCTACAACGACCTGCTCGTGGAACAGGCCGCCGATTCACCCCTGCCGGTCTCGGAGGAGACCCGGCTTTGGTTCCCCGGCTCCGCGTGATGCGGACTCGGCGGGAGGGCGCTCGGCTCGTGCTGGGCCGAGGCGTCCCGCGAATATCTGACAAGAGGAAGGTGGTGTCACCGTCCCGGCCGCGGTGGCGGCCGGCCGGGACGGTCATGCACGGATCAGAACGGACGTACCGCGCCGTTGAAGCTCTGCTTGCGGTACTTGTCCAGCAGCACCTGCCGGACGTGGTCGCCGGTGCGCGGCGAGTGGGTCATGTAGATCTTCTTACCGACGATCTTGGTGATCAGGCCGACGTGGCTACGGCCGCCGTAGAAGAACACCAGGTCACCGACCAGGAGCTTCTTCCACGAGACCTTGTGTCCGACCGCCCGGTAAATCGATCCGGTGGTCCGGGGCAGCTTGACGCCGGCCTTCTTGTAGACGTAGGTGACAAACCCCGAGCAGTCGAAGGAGTTGGGGCCCGCGGCTCCGTACCGGTAGGGCTTGCCCTTCTTCTTCTTCGCCCACGTCAGAGCCTTGGCGACGGTCTTCTGCCGCTGCGCCCAGGACTTCTTCTTCTTGGCCTTCTTGACCTTGGTGGCCTTCGTCACCGTCACCTGCGAGGAGACCGAGGCCTGTGCGGTGCCGCCCGGGAGGGCGGTCAGGGTCGGCGTGATCACCGCGGTGGCGGCGAGCAGTCCGGTGGCGAGCTTCACACGCTTGCCGTTCGCTGATGCGGTCCTGCGACGAGGGGCCTTGCGGGAGGACGAAGGCATGCGGATGCCAAGATTGCTGGACAGGGGAGGCTCCTTCTTCCTTACGCCTACCGGGTTAGCTGACGGGTTCGGACTGGAAGTTGTGTCCTACGGCCGACCAGAGCACCTGAGTGATCAGGGAAAGGTCAGCCGATTCACCCCGGCCGCAACGCATGGCCCAGACCGTTTGGGGGCGGTGTGGGGTGCGCACGGAGTTGGTTCCCCGGCTTCGCACATGGCGGAATTCGGCGTTGTCGTCTCAGCTCCAGGGCGCGATGGGGCCCAGACTCAGAACCCCTTTGGTTCTGGCCACGAACAGGACGACGCTGTGGGATTTAGCTGTCAGGTTTGACGTCTGGGGCTGTCCTGGCGCTTGTGCGCGCCGCACGGTCTGTCGGTGCTCGAAGAGAGCACTCTGCTGAGTGTGCTTTCCACCCGAGTCCTGCTGATGAGGACCTCGTGCTGCGGACCAGCCTGGTCGTACCTATCGCTTGGCGATGCATGGGAGGCATCGCGAGCAGCAACGTTTGGGTAACGCTGCGAACTCTGACGACGTTATCAAAAAACCCCGAGAAGGCAAATGAGACGCAAAAATGCATCCTCGCAGGTCAAGGGAGGTTCCTGCCCAGGGGTGACAGAGGTCTCACCAGTCAGCCGGACGGTCATCCGTGTCAGGGGAGGTCTCCGGGGGCGGTCAGGGCCTTCTCAGGGCCGTCCGCCGCTGAGGAAGCTGCCGTGGCTCGCGATACTGGAGATCTTGACCACGGTCCCGGAGTGCGGTGCGTGCAGCATCTTGCCACCGCCCACGTAGAGCCCCACATGGCCGAGACCCGAGAAGAAGACCAGGTCGCCGGGCTGGAGGTCGGCGAGGGCCACCCGCTTGGACTGGGAGTACTGGGCGGCCGCGTTGTGCGACAACGCCACGCCGCCGGCCTTCCAGGCCATCATGGTCAGGCCCGAGCAGTCGAAGGAGTTGGGGCCGGCGCCACCGTAGAAGTAGGGCTTTCCCAGCTGCTTGTAGGCATAGGTCAGGGCGGCCTTGGCGCTGCCGGTGGCCGGCCCGGTGTAGGTCCCGCCGACCGGACCGGTGGGCGTGTCACCGCCGCCGAGACTGCGCACGAGCGCCTTCTGCTTCGTGACGGCCTTCTCGATCACGGCCTTCTGGTCCTCGATGTCCTTGAACTTCTCCGCGACCTTGTCGAAGGCGTCCTGGGCGTGCGCCCGCTCCCGCTCGACCCGCTGGGCGGAGTTGAAGAACTGGGTGATCTGCGAGGCCCGGCTCTGCGAGACCTGGGTGAAGACCGCCACCTGGTCGAGGATCGCCTGCGGGTTCCCACCGGAGATGAGGGCGGAGACGTCCCCCATGCTGTGGCCGGTCTTGTAGGCCGAGGCGGCCATCTCCACGACGCCCCTGCGGGACTTCTCGAACGCCTCGTTCTCGCGGCCCGCGGCCTTCTTGGCCGACGCGAGCTTGCGCTTGACGACCTTCAGGTCCTCGTTGGCCCGGTTGTACCTCTCGACCAGCAGATCGACCCGGTCGTTGAGCGTGTCGAGCTTGGCCTGAGCGGCGGACTTGGAGGGTTTGGGCTCGGCGTAGGCGGTGCCGGACAGCGACAGCGCCACAGTGACGGCGAGACAGGCAGCCGCCGCCGTACTGGGTCGGACGGGTCCCTGATGACGGTCACTGGCCACGGTCGCGAAACGCCCCTTCTGATGCATGTTGTCAGCGGTTGACCCTAGTGAAGAAAGGGACTCGACCACAACCAGAACGCCCACATACGAGGCAGTTCTGCATGCAATGACCGCATAGTGCGACCAACAGACCACAAGAGGTGGGAATCAGCCGCGGCCGAGCCGTTTGAGCAGCAGCGTCGCGGTCGCGGGCCGGGCGCCGGCCCGCCGCGCCGACGACGCGACCTCATGGTCGGAGGAGACCACCACGAGTGCCCGGCCGGGCGGCTCGGCCCGGACCAGCTCGCCGATCAGCTCGTCGGCGATCTGACCGGGCGGACTGAACAGGACCCGGACCCCGCGTGGGGTCTGGACGGCGATGTGGGTGTCGAGCTCGGCCCCGTCGAAGACACAGGTGATCTCGGCGTGGGTCTGCGCGGCGAGGCCGCCCAGTCCGCTCAGCAGCCGGTTGCGCTGGTCGGCCAGCGGCAGCTCGCCGTAACCGGTCTTGGTGACGTTGTAGCCGTCGATGATCAGGTGCACCTGCGGCAGGGCCAGCAGCTGGTTGAGTAGCTGCGGGTCGTTGTCCGACAGCGAGCGACCGGTCATCATGCCCTGCCGGTCTGCGTCGCCCCCGCCGACCACGTCGGCCGGCCTGGCGATCACGGTGGGCAGGTTGAGCTCCCTGCGGACCCCCTGGACGGCGTCCACGAGCGTGTCGAGCAGCAGCCTGAGCCGTACGTCCTCGAGGTTGCGCCCCTCCCTGGCGGCCTTGCGGCTGCTCTCCAGGGCCGACTCGGCGTGGGCCAGCCGGCCGCGCAGCGCCCGCAGCTCCTTGTCCGAGGACGCCTTGGCGGACACGGTCCTGGTCCGGCTGTGCTCGTGCTCCTCGGCGACCTTCTCGGCCCGCTCGACGGCCGCCCTGGCACGCTTCTTCTCCTCGAAGAGTTTGCGTCTCAGGTCGGCGAGCTCCCCCCGGGCCTCCTTGAGCTCACTCCTGGCCCGGTCGAGCTCCTCGCCGCGGGCCGACCTGGCCGCCGCGAGCTGCTCCTTGAGGCTCGCGACCGTCCGGACCGCCTCGGCGTCCTGGGCGGCCGAGACCGCACGTTCCAGCTCGGTCCTGGCGGTGTCGACGAGACTGGTCCAGCCCTCGGGGCGCAGCAGGAAGGCCAGCGCGGCCACCAGGACCGGGTCGGCGGCCGCCGGGGCCTCGCCCGCCGCCAGGGCCGCCACCAGCTCGGGCTGTGCCTCCCCGAAGCTCTGGGCGACCCGCTCGCGGAAGTCGGTATTCTGCTCCAGCTGGGCCGCGATCGGCGTCGCGCCCTGCCGAGCCCGGCTCTGCGGCCGGAACCTGGCGATCTGCCGCAACGGGACCGGGACCTCTTCGGGTTTCATGGCCCCGAGCACGTCGGCGGCCGCCTCCACCACACGCTGACGGACCGCTTCTGGAAGCGGTTCCTGGAGCATGGGTGGCCCCCTTCGGGTCGGCGCCGCACATTCTGTCGGTGTCCAACCCTATGGTGCCCCACATGCACTCAGTTCAAGGTTCGCTCGACGATCTGGGCACACAACTGAACACGGTGACCTTCGTGGTGGTGGACCTGGAGACCACCGGCGGCTCCCCCGCCGACTCCGGGATCACCGAGATCGGCGCGGTGAAGGTCCGGGGTGGCGAGCGGCTCGGCGAGTTCGGCACGCTCGTCGACGCCGGCACCCCGATCCCGCCCTTCATCACCGTGCTGACCGGCATCACCCAGCGGATGATCCTGGCCGCGCCCAAGATCCAGGAGGTCCTGCCCGCCTTCCTCGAGTTCGCCTCCGGCAGCGTGCTCGTCGCCCACAACGCCCCCTTCGACGTGGGCTTCCTCAAGGCAGCCTGTGCCCGGCTCGGCTATGCCTGGCCCACGTTCCCGATCCTGGACACCGCAGATCTGGCCCGCCGCGTGCTCACCCGCGACGAAGTTCCCAACCGCAAGCTCGAGACCCTCGCCCGGTTCTTCCGCGCCGCCACCACGCCCAACCACCGGGCTCTGGCCGATGCCCGCGCCACCGTGGACGTGCTGCACGGGCTGATCGAGCGGCTCGGCTCCTTCGGCGTGCACACCCTGGAGGAGGCCAGGTCCTTCGCCAAGACCCCCACCCCCGAACAGCAGGCCAAGCGGCACCTGGCGGACACGGTGCCCGGCGGGCCCGGGGTGTACGTCTTCGAGGACGCCCGCGGCGAGATCCTCTACATCGGCAAGAGCGGCGACCTGCGCACCCGGGTCCGGTCCTACTTCACCGCGAGCGAGACCCGGGGCCGGATCCGCGAGATGGTCGGCATCGCCGACCGGGTCCGCACGATCGCGTGCGAGACCGGCCTGGAGGCCGAGATCCGTGAGCTGCGCCTGATCGCCGAGCACAAGCCCCGCTACAACAAGCGGTCCAAGTTCCCGGAGCGGTCGGTGTGGCTGCGGCTGACCGCCGAACCGTTCCCCCGGCTGTCGGTCGTCCGGGACTGCCGCGCCGACGGCAGCTCCTATCTCGGCCCGTTCGCCTCCACCCGGGTCGCCGAGGAGGCCAGGGCCGCGCTCTACGAGGCCGTCCCGATCCGGCAGTGCACCCAGCCGCTCACCCTGCGCAGGATCTCCGCCGGGAAGACCCAGACATGCGCCCTGGCCGAGCTCGGACGCTGCGGCTCACCCTGTGACGGCCGGGAGACCCCCGAGACCTACCAGGGCCACGTGAGGCTTGCCCGGACCCTCATGGAGGGCGACGTGCGGCCGGTCGTCGCCGCCGCGCAGATCCGCATCGACCGGCTCGCCTCCGAACTGCGCTACGAGGAGGCCGGGGTGCAGCGCGACCGGATGGCCGCCTTCATCCGGGCCGCCTCCCGGTACCAGCGCTACGCCGCGCTCGCCGGCTGCGGCCAACTGGTGGCCGCCCGCCCCGGTTTCGCCGGCGGCTGGGAGCTCGCGATGGCCCGCCGGGGCCGGCTCGCCGCGACCGGCAGGATCCCCGCGCACGCCCACCCCCGCCCCTACGTCGAGGCGCTCATCGCGACCGGCGAGACCGTGCTCCCGTCCGGCTCGGTCTTCGAGGCGAGCCCCGAGGAGATGGACTGCCTGCTCCGCTGGCTGGAGTCCCCCGGTACCCGCCTGGTCGAGGTCGAGGGCTCCTGGACCTGCCCCGCCGCCGGTGCCGAGCGGCTGCGGCCGTGGATCGAGAACGCCTACCCCGAACCACAGCGTTCCCCGCACCCGAAAGGACGGGCCGGACCCGTAGGCTGATCGGGTGGCCATGCCCCTCTACGACAACCAGCCGACCCGACGCGCGCCGCTCGTCACCTACCTGCTGATCACCATCAACTTCGTGGTGTTCCTGATGACGCCGATGGCCACGGTCGGCAGCTGGGACACGCCCGAGCAGACCCGGCAGTGCAGCCAGGAGTTGTTCACCCGTGAGTACGGCGCGATCCCCAGGGAGCTGACCGGCGGCGAGCAGCTCCCGCTGCCGGCCGCGACCGTCGAGGAGTGCGGCGAGCACGGCTACGACAAGAAGCCGTGGCTGTCGGCGCTGACGTCGATGTTCCTGCACAGCGGCTGGCTGCACCTGTTCGGCAACATGGTCTATTTGTTCGTGTTCGGCCAGGCCACCGAGGACCGGCTCGGCCGGCTCAGGTTCCTGCTGTTCTACCTGGCCTGCGGCTACGCGGCCGCCTACGGGTTCGCCATCACCTACCCGGACGCCACGGTGCCGCTCATCGGGGCCTCGGGCGCGATCGCCGGGGTGCTCGGCTCGCACCTCGCCCTGTTCCCCAGGTCCAGGACCATCGCTCTGGTCTCGGGTTTCATCCCGTTCCGGCTGCCCGCCTGGGTGGTCCTGGGCCAGTTCTTCATCCTGCAGTGGCTCAGCCTCGGCGCGGCGGGCGACAACGTCGCCTACGTGGCCCACATCTACGGCTTCGTCGTAGGCGTCGCCTACGGCCTGCTGTCCCGCCGCCCCCGCGCCACCCGCCGTTCCGCCCTGCTGTCGGCTCGTCGCTAACATCGGAGGCACGTCCGCGCCGAAGGGGATTTCATGATCACAGCGATCGTACTCATCAAGGCCGAGGTCTCCCGGATCCCCGAGGTGGCCGAGGAGCTGGTCAAGCTCGACGGTGTCAGCGAGGTCTACTCGATCACCGGTGACCACGATCTCGTCGCCATGGTCCGCGTCCACCGGCACGAGGAGCTCGCCGAGGTCATCCCGGGCCGCCTCAACAAGATCGATGGAGTGGTCCACACCGACACCCACATCGCCTTCCGCACCTACTCCCGGCACGACCTCGACGCCGTGTTCTCCCTCGGCCTCCAGGAGGACTGACACGCCAGGGAGCTCCCCGGGCGCACCGCGGCCCGAGCAGACAAGCGGGCCGCACCCCCCAGGGGATGCGGCCCGCTTCTTGGTTGCCGGCGGCTCAGTGCATGAGCTCCTTGGGGGTCTCCTCCCCCTCGGCGAGCTCGGCGTGGCCGTTGCTGTGGCTCTCGTTCACCGGGATGGAGTCGAAGCCCCACCAGATGGCGAGCTTGGTCCGCAGGTGGCCGATCGGGCCGCTGGAGCCCTTGGCCGGGACTCCGTTGGCGTCCAAGGCCGGCAGGGCCGGCCTGGGCTCGACCTTGCTGAGCAGCGTGGCCTGCTCCGACGCGGACGGGATCTTGTGAACCTCGGCGAACTCACCGTCCGGGCTCATCACGATCATGCCGGACTCGTAGCCGTGGTCCATCGACGCCGCGTCGCTGCGCTGCAGGCCCAGACAGATCCGCTTGGTGATGATGAAGGCCAGGACCGGGCCGATGAAGACGAAGAACCGGAAGAACCAGGTCGTGGCGTACAGCGACAGGTGGAACCGCTCGGCCAGCACGTCGTTGGCTCCGGCGAGCCACAGGATCCCGTAGAAGGCGACCATGCCCATGCCGAGACCGGTGCGGGTCGGGGCGTTGCGCGGACGGTCGTTGACGTGGTGGTAGCCGTGGTCGCCGGTCACCCAGCG
Source organism: Streptosporangiaceae bacterium (assembly GCA_039928335.1). GTDB lineage: Bacteria > Actinomycetota > Actinomycetes > Streptosporangiales > Streptosporangiaceae > Actinocorallia. The sequence goes on from JBDSTJ010000576.1 coordinate 10,923, forward strand.
TTCCAGGGCCGGGAACAGTCCCGCACCGGTGAAGATGATGCCCAGCGGCACCAGTGCCGGGATCAGGACGTTCCAGCTGACGGTGTGCCCGAGCGCCGTGGTCTCCCAGTTGGGCATGATCCGCAGCGCGCCCTCGAGCACGCCCATGTAGAAGTCGGGCTGTGAGCCCGCCGAGATCGCCGACGGGTCGTACGGGCCGAACAGCCAGATCGGGTTGATCTGGGCGAACGTCGCCAGCAGCGCGATCACCGCGAAGGTGAACAGGAAGTAGGCGCCGGTCTTGGCCATGAAGACGGGGTACATCGGGTAGCCGACGACCTTCTCCTCGGTGCCGCCGGTGCCCGGCATCTGGGTGTGCTTCTGGTGCCACATGATCATCATGTGCGCCGTGACCAGGGCCAGGATGATGCCCGGGATCAGCAGCACGTGCAGGGTGAACATGCGCGGGATGATCGCCTCGCCGGGGAACTCCCCACCGAACAGGAACATGTAGATGTAGGTGCCGAGGACCGGGATCGACTCCGCCACGCCCTGGGTGATCCGCAGTCCGGTGCCGGACAGCAGGTCGTCGGGGAGGGAGTAGCCGAACAGGCCCTCGAGCATGCCCAGGGTGAACAGCCCCAGGCCGATGAACCAGTTGAGCTCACGCGGCTTGCGGTAGGCGCCGGTGAAGAACACCCGGAGCATGTGCACCATCAGGGAGGCCATGAACAGGATGGCCGCCCAGTGGTGGATCTGCCGCATGAGCAGTCCGCCGCGGACGTCGAAGCTGATGCTCAGGGTCGAGGCGTAGGCCTCGGACATCTTCACGCCGTCGAGGGGGTGGTAGGACCCCTCGTAGACGACCTCCAGCATGCTCGGCTTGAACCAGAGTGTCAGGAAGGTGCCGGTCAGCAGCAGGATGATGAACGAGTAGAGCGCGATCTCACCCAGCATGAAGGACCAGTGGTCCGGAAAGACCTTCTTCATGTTCCGCTTGAGGAAGCCGACCGTGCTGAGCCGGTCGTCGAGGAAGGTGACCGGTCCGTCGACGGCCTTCGGTAGGGACTGTTCTGTCATGATCAGCCACGCTCCCAGAAAGACGGCCCGATGGGCTCGGGGTAGTCGGCGGTGGCGATGAGGTAACCCTCGTCGTCAACGGCGATGGGCAGCTGCGGAAGCGCCCGGTGTGCCGGGCCGAAGATGACCTTGGCACCGTCGGTGGCGTCGAAGGTCGACTGGTGGCACGGGCACAGGATGTGGTGCGTGGTCTGCTCGTACAGAGCGGCCGGACAGCCGACGTGGGTGCAGACCTTGGAGTAGGCGATGATCCCGTTGACGTGCCAGTTCTCCCGGCCCTTGGCCGGCTTGAGCAGGTCGGTCGGGACGTTGATCAGGATCGTGGTCGCCTTGGCGATCTTTGTGAGCGCGTCGTGCTCGGCCTCGATCCCCTCGGGCAGCACCGTGATGATGCCGCCGGGCGAGTTGAAGTCGCTGGCCTTGAGCGGGACGCCGGTGCCGTCGACGACGATCCGGACGCCCTTCTTGCCCGCCTTCTGCGCCTTGGCGACCGCGTCGCCCCAGAAGGTGGTGCGGAGCTTCTTCTCCGGGAGCGGTCCCAGGTCGCGCAGCAGGAACAGCGGCGCGATGCCCAGCGGCGCCGCCGCGAACAGCAGCGTGCGGCGCAGCAGCGGGCGCTTGGTCAGGCCGCTGTCGAGCGCGCCCTGCTTGGCCTCGGCGGTGAAGTAGGCGCGGTCGGCCTCGGAGGAGGCCAGATCGTGGCGTTCCTGCTCGATCGGCGCGCTGGTCATCAGGCGGCGGACCCAGATGGTGACGCCGACACCGGTCGCCAGGAACGACAGCGTCATCAGGCCGCCGAGCCACAGGTTGGACTCGCGGGCCCGGTCGATGCCGTGCATCCCGCCGTCGCGGCCGCTCCAGCCGATGAAGTAGACCATGAAGCCGACGCCCGCGAGGCCCGCGAGGATGAAGAACAGCGCGACCAGGCGCTCGGCCCGCTTGGCCATGGCCTCGTCGAGCTCGTAGCCGGGCTTGGGGCCCTCGGCTTCTGCGGATTCGGTCGTCAGCAGGCCGCCGGACTCGGCCGGAGCCGGCGTCCCGATCACCCGCTTCGGGGTGGGTGTGGTGGGCTCGGTCGAGCCGTGGGATTCGCTCATGACTTCTTCAGCTTCTTGGGCTTCTTGGCCGTGATCCACATCGCGGCGAGGACGAGGAGGCCGATGCCGATGATCCATCCGGCGAGGCCCTCGGACACCGGACCGATACGGCCGAGGCCGTTACCGCCGGGGTTGGGCTCTTCGCGCGTCTGGACGATGAAGGCGATGATCGCCGCCTTGTCCTTCGGCGTCAGGGTGGTGTCGTTGAAGACCGGCATCGCCTGCGGGCCGGTGAGCATGGCCTCATAGATGTGCTGCGGCGTGGTCTCGGTGAGGTCGGGTGCGTACTTGCCGCCGGTCAGGGCACCGCCCATGCCCGCGAAGTTGTGGCACTGCGCGCAGTTCGTCCGGAACAGCTTGCCGCCGAGCGCGACGTCGCCGTCGGCGGGAACGGCCGGCACGGCCGGTCCGCCACCGAGCGAGTCGATGAAGGCCGAGAGGTCTTCGATGTTCTTCTTGCCCTCGACGCCTGCGAACGGGGCGACGACCTTCTTCTTGGGCACCTGTGCGCCGCTCGTCATCGCGGGCATGCGGCCGGTGCCGACCTGGAAGTCGACCGAGGCCGCGCCGACGCCGATGAGGCTGGGCGCGATGTCGTTGTCCTTGGCGTCCTTGGTGCCCTGGGCGTTGAGCCCGTGGCAGCTGGCGCAGTTCTGGTTGAACAACTGCCTGCCGTTCGCCAGGTCCTGCGCCTGAGCCTGGGTCCCGGCCGCTTCGGCCCGGTCAGTGCTCGGCGAGAAGCCGGCGTAGATCACTCCGATCGCCGCCAGAGCGGCCAGCACGACGGCGTAGCCCGCCCATGGGCGCCGGCGCCATGCGGTGAACCTAGTCACGGTGGGTCCCCGTTATCTGATGAGGTAGATGGTCGCGAACAGGCCGATCCAGACCACGTCCACGAAGTGCCAGTAGTACGAGACGACGATCGCGCTCGTCGCCTGCTCATGTGTCCAGGTCTTCGCCGCGTAGGTCCGTCCCAGAATGAACAGGAACGCGATCAACCCGCCGGTCACGTGCATGCCGTGGAAACCGGTCGTCAGGTAGAAGACCGAGCCGTAGGCGTCACTGGAGAGGGTCGTACCCTCCGCGACCAGCGCGTGATACTCGACCAGCTGTCCGGTGACGAAGTACACGCCCATCAGAAACGAGATGAAGTACCAGAAGCGGAGCTTCTTCACGTCGCCGCCGGGCTTCTCCGCCGCGAACACGCCGAGCTGGCACGTCACACTCGACAGGACCAGGACCAGGGTGTTGACCGCCGCGAAGGGCAGGTTCAGCTCAGCCTGGGGCCACTCGCCGCCGGCACCTGTGGTGACGGAACGGATGGTGAAGTACATCGCGAACAGTGCCGCGAAGAACATGAGCTCAGACGACAGCCATACGATCGTCCCCACTTGGACGAGATTGGGGCGATGAGCCCGGGAGCCGCCATGCGGTGCTGTCTTGAGCGCGGTTGCAGTTGCCACGCACGTATTATTACGTCCCCTGGTCGCCGGTGCCCGCAGGACCCCCCGTTAGTGGCCAAAGACCTGCTCTCAACGGGGAACTTTCAGACATTTCAGTGCGCGTACCCAGGACACGCGGGTGCCAACCCGATCGGGCCCTCCCCCTTGGCAACCCCGGGCTTAGCGGTAATCTCTCCCCCATGAGCACCGACTCCGCCCTGCCGGCCACGGCCAAGGTCCTCGTCTACAGTGACGATGCCCACCTGCGCGCCCAGATCAGGATGGCCGTCGGCCGTCGTCCCGCGGCCGACCTGCCCCTGGTGGACTACATCGAGTGCGCCACCCAGCCAGCGCTGGTCAAGCTCCTGGACGACGGCGGCATCGACCTCGCCATCCTGGACGGCGAGGCCAGGCCCGCCGGTGGCCTCGGCGTCTGCCGCCAGGCCAAGGACGAGGTCTTCGACTGCCCGCCGGTCCTGGCGATCATCGCCCGCCGGGACGACGGCTGGCTGGCCACCTGGTCGCGCGCCGACGCCGTCGTGAGCCAGCCACTCGACCCGATGGCGGTGGCACACGCCACCGCCGAACTGCTCCGCCTCCGGCTCGCCAACCGCCTTCCCGCTCTGTAATTTCGCTGAGAAGAGAACCCCGTGACCGCCCGTACGACCTGGCCGTCCCTGCTCAACGCGCTCCTGGACGGGGAGTCGCTGTCCGCGGCGGAGTCCGGCTGGGCGATGAACCAGATCATGGCGGGCGCAGCCACGGACGCGCAGATCGCGGGCTTCGCGATCGCGCTCAGGGCCAAGGGTGAGACCGTCTCGGAGGTCGCCGGGATCGCGGCGGGGATGCTGGCCAACGCCACCCCCCTGCACATCCCGGGCGACCTGGTCGACCTGGTCGGCACCGGCGGCGACCGGCACCACACGGTCAACTTCTCCACCATGGGAGCGATTGTGGCGGCGGCGGCCGGGGTCAAGGTCGCCAAGCACGGCAACCGGGCCGCCTCCTCCTCCTGCGGCACCGCCGACGTCCTCGAGGAGCTGGGCGTCGTCATCGACCTGTCCCCCGAGCTCACCGCCCGGGTGGCCGAGGAGGTCGGCATCGCCTTCCTGTTCGCGCCGGTCTACCACCCCGCGACCCGGCACTCCACCGGCGTCAGGCGCGAGCTGGGCACCCCCACGGTCTTCAACTTCCTGGGCCCGCTGACCAACCCGGCCCGGCCCGGGGCGCTGGCCGTGGGCGTCTTCCACCCCCGGATGGCCGGGATCATCGCCGGGGTGTTCGCCGAGCGCGGCTCCTCCGCGCTGGTGTTCCGGGGCGACGACGGGCTCGACGAGCTCAGCACCACCGGCACCTCGGCCGTCTGGACGGTACGGGACGGCTCCGTCGCCGAGACCGTCTTCGACCCGGCCGAGCTGGGCATCCCCCGCGCCACGCCCGACGATCTGCGCGGCGCGGACAAGGCCTTCAACGCGGCGGTGGTCCGCCGGGTCCTTTTGGGCGAGCCGGGCCCGGTCCGCGACATGGTCCGGCTGAACGCCGCCGCCGCCCTGGTCGCAGCCGAGGGCGCCCCCTCTGCCGACAAGCTCTCTGATGCCCTCCGCACGGCCTACGACCGTGCCGGAGAGGCGATCGACTCCGGAGCGGGCAACGCCCTGCTGGAGCGGTGGGTGACCGTCTCGCAGGCGCTCAAGGCCTAGAAGGCGTCGAGGCCCGCACCCCTGGCCGGGTGACGGGCCCTGATGACCTGCTCAGCTCTTGACCGTGTCCTTCGGGTCGGGCGAGGCCGGGGGCCGGGCCGGGCCCGTGGCCGGGTCCTTGACCGCCTTGGGCGCGGGCGGGGGAACCGCCGCGAACGCGCCGCCGGTCAGGGTGCTGGAGGTGACGCTCTTGGCCTCGCTGCCCTTGAGCCAGTTCTTCCAGTCCAGCTGCCAGTAGCCCCAACCGTTCTCCGGCTCCAGCTCGCGGCTGGTACCCCTGATCCGGATCGGGTCGCCCCGGTAGCTGAAGTTGTGGAACCAGCGGGCGTTGCCGGTGGAGATGTTCACGCAGCCATGGCTGACGTTGGAGTAGCCCTGCGAGCCCACCGACCACGGCGCGCCGTGCACGTACTCGCCGCTGTCGGAGATCTTGACGGTCCAGTAGACGTTCTCCTGGTAGTAGCCGGCGCTGCCCGGCCCGATCCCGGGAGAAGTCATGACCGTCATGTACTCCTTCTCGATCGCCAGGTGCACACCGTTGGTGGTCGTGTACTTGCGGCTGCCGCCCATCCCCATGCTGGTGGGGATGTCACGGACCTTCTTGCCGTTCTTCAGCACGACCATGTGGTGGGTCCTGGCACTGCCGACACTCTCGTGCCGGTCGCCGATCTTGAAGCTCAGGTTGATGTTCTTCGACCCGTAGGTGTTCTTCGACAGGCGCACGCCGGCGGTGTGCCCGAGGACCTGCACCCTGGTGTGCGCCGGCCAGTAGGTCTTCGGCCGGAAGATCACGGTCTGGTCGTCGAACCAGCGCCACGCGCCCTCGACCGGCGTGGAGGTGCGGACCTCCAGGGCCCGTTCGACCCCGGCCTTGTTGTCGATCTTCTGCTCGAACTGCAGCTTGACCGGCATGCCGACGCCGACGGTCTCCTTGTTGTCCGGCAGCACTACCGTGCTGCCGGAGACGTTCCTGGGCTTCGTCGTCTGGAAGGCCCCGACCGTGGTCTGGGTCTCGCCGTCGGTGCCGAAGGCCGTCGCGGTGACCTCGTACCTGGCACCGGGGTCGAGCGGCCAGCGCGCCCGCCACGAACCGTCCTTGCCGATCGCGCCCTCGACCCGCGCGCCCGCCCGCACCACGGTGACGTTCTGGAGACTCCCGTTGACGGCCTTGACCGCGATCGGGCTGTCCGGGCGGACGGAGCCACCCGCGGGAGTGATCTGCACTCCGGCGACCGGTCGGTCCACTGGCGTGGCGCCCGAACAGGCCCCCGCCGCCATGAGCGGTGTCAGCAGCAGTGCCGCCGTTCCCGCGCGGTTGACCTGCACGCTGTACCCCCTGATGTATCGCCCCCGAGTGGGCCGGGAAATGATCACCGCCCTGGTCGAGGAATACCCCTGACCGCCGTCACGGGAAACATCATTCAGTGGTCAACCCGCAACAGAGTGCAAGTATGCCGAGAGCCGGCGCCTCCCTGCGAGGGAAACACCGGCTCCGGACTCGGGAATTCAGATCAGTGGACGAACTGGCCCCGGTAGTACTCGAAGACGAATCCGACCACGCACATGATCAGGCAGGCCACCGACAGGATGAGCAGCCACCAGCCGAAGACGAGACCGAGGCAGATACCGGCCGCGGACAGCGCGACGAACAGCGGCCACCAGCTGTGCGGGCTGAAGAAGCCCTGCTCGCCCGCGGCGTCGGCGATGTCGCCCTGCTTGTCGTCCTCGGGGAGCAGCGCTCCCGAGGCCTTCTCCAGCCGGTTCACGGTGAAGTGGACATACCCACCGATCATAAACGCAAGGCCGAAGGACATGGCCAGCGCGGTGGTGCCGGTCCAGTCACGCGACCAGAGCCAGTACACGATGTCGGTTGCGAGGAAGAAGACCGCACAGCCGTAGAACATGAACGCTTGTACGCGCATCGGGTCAGTCCTCCAGCTTCAGCACGGCGGCCTCGGACAGCTCGGCCTTGCCCGCGGCTTCCGGGTGGTGCAGGTCGAACGCCGGCCGCTCGGAGCGGATCCGCGGGATCGAGGTGAAGTTGTGCCGCGGCGGCGGGCACGAAGTGGCCCACTCGAGCGACGCACCGAAGCCCCACGGGTCGTCGACCTCGACCTTCTGTCCCTTCTTCCACGTGATGTACACGTTGTAGAAGAACGGCAGCATGCTCGCGCCGAGCAGGAACGAGCCGATGCTCGAGAACTCGTTGAGTCCGGTGAACTCACTGGCGTAGTTGGCGTACCGGCGCGGCATGCCCTCGGCGCCCAGCCAGTGCTGGACCAGGAACGTCGCGTGGAAGCCGATGAACAGCATCCAGAAGTGGATCTTGCCCAGGGTCTCGTTGAGCATCTTGCCGGTCCACTTGGGCCACCAGAAGTAGAAGCCCGCGAACATCGCGAAGACGACCGTGCCGAACACCACGTAGTGGAAGTGCGCCACCACGAAATAGGAGTCGGAGACCGGGAAGTTCATCGGCGGCGAGGCCAGGATGACTCCGGTCAGGCCACCGAACAGGAACGTCACGAGGAAGCCGAGCGCGAACACCATCGGTGTCTCGAACGTGAGGTGCCCGCGCCAGATCGTGCCGACCCAGTTGAAGAACTTCACGCCCGTCGGCACCGCGATGAGGAACGTCATGAACGAGAAGAACGGCAGGAGCACCTGGCCGGTCACGAACATGTGGTGCGCCCACACCGTGACCGACAGGCCCGCGATCGAGATGGTCGCGCCGACGAGGCCGACGTAGCCGAAGACCGGCTTGCGGCTGAACACCGGGAAGATCTCCGTCACGATGCCGAAGAACGGCAGCGCGATGATGTAGACCTCGGGGTGCCCGAAGAACCAGAACAGGTGCTGCCACAGCAGCGCGCCGCCGTGGTCGGAGTCGAAGATGTGCGCGCCGAACTTGCGGTCGGCCTCCAGCGCCAGCAGGGCGGCGGCCAGCACCGGGAACGCCAGCAGGACCAGGATGCTGGTCAGCAGGATGTTCCACACGAAGATCGGCATCCGGAACATGGTCATGCCGGGTGCGCGCATGCACAGGATCGTGGTGATGAAGTTGACACCACCGAGGATCGTGCCCAGACCCGACAGGGTCAGACCGATCACCCACATGTCACCGCCGATGCCCGGCGAGCGGACCGCGTCCGACAGCGGCGAGTAGGCGAACCAGCCGAAGCTGGCCGCGCCGTCCGGCGTGAGGAACGCCGCGACCACGATCAGGCTGCCGAACAGGTAGAACCAGTAGGCCAGCATGTTCATGCGCGGGAACGCCACGTCGGGCGAACCGATCTGCAGCGGCATGATGACGTTGGCGAAGCCCGCGAACAGCGGCGTCGCGAACATCAGCAGCATGATCGTGCCGTGCATGGTGAACAGCTGGTTGAACTGCTCGTTGCTGACGACCTGCAGGCCGGGCTTGAACAGCTCGGCCCGCATCACCAGCGCCATGACGCCGCCGAGCAGGAAGAAGATAAACGAGGTGATCAGGTAGAGATACCCGATGACCTTGTGGTCGGTGGAGGTCATCCAGCCGACGATGATCCGTCCCTTGCTGGTCCGCGGTGCGGCCGGGCGGTGGACGGCCGGCAGAGCTGTGGCGGTCACTGGCTGCCCCCGGACTGCTTGGACGTGATGAATGCGTCGTAGTCGGCCTGCGTAACGACCTTCACCTGGAAGAGCATCCGGCTGTGGTCGACTCCGCAGAGCTCGGCGCAACGGCCTTCGTACGTCCCGGTCTTGGTCGGTGTGACCTCGAAGGAGTTGTGGTAGCCGGGCATGACGTCCTTCTTGTACAGGAAGGCCGGCACCCAGAACGAGTGAATGACGTCATTGGTGTTCAGGTTGAAGCGCACGACCTTGTCCACCGGGATGACCAGCACGGGCTTCTGGCCCTGACCGGTTCCACCGGGCGCGTCGGGAGCGGTCGGCGTACCGACGATGCTCACCGGGGGCACAAGCGGCTTGATCGACTTGGGCGCGTCGCCGGCCTGCATGTAGTCGAACTGCCAGCTCCACTGGAAGGCCGTCACGTTGACCGTGACGTCGGCCTTTCCTGCCTCGCGCTTCGTCTCGATGTAGTTCTCGTCGCGGGCGGTGTAGTAGAACAGCACGCCCACGATGATGAACGGCACGGCGGTGTAGAGCATCTCGATCGGCAGGTTGTAGCGCACCTGGGGAGGCAGCTCGTCCGAGCGCTTCCGGTGGAACAACATGGCCCAGATGATCAGGCCCCACACGACGATGCCCACAGCGAGCGCGGCCACCCACGAACCCTGCCACAGCGTCAGAACGCGCTTGGCCTGCTCGGTGACTGGCTCAGGAAAACCTGCGCGCTTCCACTGTTCGGCGTCGCAGGCGGTGGCGGACATCGCCAGCAGTGCGAGCGCGGAAGCACTGGTGAGCGCTCTGCGGCCACGCACTGGCGTACGCCGCTCCCTAGAGCGGGTCGGACTCACGGATTGCCTTCCCCACGGATGAAGCCCGGGTAGCTCCCCCGGGCGGATTCTCTGGTCGGCCAAAGCCTGTCGGCCGGTACTGATCCAGCACAGACCTATTGTCGAGCACACATTAGCGCGGGTGTCCCGGGAGTCTCGGCCGGGACCCCCGTTAGTGTCGTGTGGTGTCCTACTTCGATGCCGCCTCGACCGAACCCCTGCACCCGGTCGGGCGTTCCGCACTGCTGTCGGCGTTCGCGACAGGCTGGGCAGATCCCGCGCGTCTGTACGGATCGGGACGAAAATCGCGAATCCTGATAGATCAGGCTCGCGCCAGGACCGCCTCCGTTCTGGGTGTACGAGCGGACGAGGTGGCCTTCACCTCCTCGGGTACCCAGGCTGTGCACCTCGCAGTCCTCGGCGCGGCCCAAGCCCGCCGGCGAACCGGCCGGCACCTGGTGGTGAGCGCCGTGGAGCACTCCAGCGTGCTGCATGCCGCGGCCCTGCACGAACGTGACGGTGGCCAGGTCACGACCGTCGGCGTCGACCTGCACGGCCGGGTCGACCCCGCCGAGTTCGCCGCCGTGCTGCGGCCCGACACCGCGCTGGCCTGCCTGCAGACCGCCAACCACGAGGTCGGCACCCTGCAGCCGGTCGCCGAGGTCGCCGAGGCCTGCCGGGCTGCCGGGGTGCCGCTGTTCGTGGACGCCGCCCAGAGCGCCGGCCGGCTGCCGGTGCCCGCCGGCTGGTCGTACCTCGCCGCGAGCGCGCACAAATGGGGCGGTCCGCCCGGCGTCGGGATCCTGGTCGTCCGGAAGAACGCGCGATGGCGCTCCCCGCTCCCCGAAGACGAGCGCGAGTCCCGGCGTGTCCCGGGATTCGAGAACGTCCCGGCCATCGCCGCGGCCGCCGCCGCCCTGGAGGCCTTCCAGGGCGAGGCGGCCGCCGAAGGACCCCGGCTGTCCACGCTGGTCGACCAGATCCGGGCCCGCATCCCGCACACCGTGACCGACGTGGAGATCGTGGGCGACCCGGTACGGCGGCTGCCGCACCTCGTGACATTTTCTTGTCTCTACGTCTCCGGCGAGGCGATCCTCACCGAACTCGACCGCCTGGGCTTCGAGGTTTCCTCGGGAAGTTCATGTACGGCCGATACGCTTCGACCGAGTCATGTGCTGGAGGCCATGGGAGTGATTACGCACGGGAACGTCCGGGTATCGCTGCCCCGTGGGGCGAAAGCGGCCGACGTCGAACGCTTCCTGACCGTGCTGCCGGACGCGGTGGCCAGGCTGCGCCGGGACGCGGGCGTGACCCAGTGATCCACATATGCTCGCCGAACACCGCGCCGAGAGGGGAAGAGTGACCCATGGCCTTCCGACGCCGCACGCCGCCCGTGCAACCCCCCACCCCGCCGCCGCCTCCCGCAGGTCCGCCGGCCTACCTGACGCTCGACGCGCTCGGCCGCAAATGCCCGATCCCGATCATCATGGTGGCCGAACGCATCCGTGAGGTCCCCGTCGGCGAGGTGATCGCCGTCAAGGCCGACGACGTCGCCGCCCGGACCGACATCCCCGCCTGGTGCCGCATGAAGTCCCAGACCTTCGTCCGCGAGGAGACCCTCCCCCGAGGCTGGGCCTTCCACATCCGCCGCGACTACTGAACCCGGCGAGCCGGACCTGGCGAGGGCCCCGGCCCCCGCTTCTCAGCGGGGCCGGGGCCCTGTCCGCTTCACCACCTCGGCCGGCGCGGTGGTGACCGCAGGCCCGCTCGGGTCGGGGGTTTCGGGGGCCTAGCCTCCGTGGCTGGACACGGACACGTGGGGCTTGAT
>JBDSTJ010000577.1:0-7372 GCA_039928335.1 Streptosporangiaceae bacterium
CACCCAGGCGTCGCAGCGCGGCGGCGTCCGCGCCGTGCAGCAGGTTGACGAGCTGGTCGGGGTCGGCGGCCAGGTCGTAGTACTCCCGGAAGACGACCTCGCCGGTCCCCTCGCTGGGCACCCCCCCGGCGTCGAGGAACTGGTCGTAGTACTCGGTGTACTGCCGGCCCGCGCTCACCAGGCCCGCCCAGGTCGGCGGCTGGTTCCGGTAGGTCTCGCGGCCGTGCCACCACTCGGTGAGCAGTTCCTCCCGGCCGGACCGCTGCAGCAGCGACCGCCCGTCCATACGCGGACCGGCGGAGACCTGGGCGGCGTCCAGGATCGTCGGGGCCAGGTCGATGTTGGCCGCCAGCCGCCCGTCCTCCCGTCCGCCGTCCAGACCGCCGTCGGGCCAGGAGGCATACATCGGCACCCTGAGCGACGACCGGTAGGGGACGCTCTTGCGCAGCCACCCGTGGTCGGCCCAGGAGTACCCGTTGTCGCCGACCATCAGGATCAGGGTGTTGTCGAGCTGGCCGGTGGCCCGCAACTCGGCCACGAGCGCGGCGAACAGGTCGTCGACCGAGCGCAGCGCCCGCAGCTGCCGGGTGCGCAGGTCGCGGCCGTCTTCGAGGGTTCCGTCGGCATCCTGCAGGTACGGCGGTTTGTCGCTCTTGTCGGCCTCCGCGGTGGCGGGTCCGCCCTTCCACCCCGGGACGGCCAAGTCCTTGTACCTCCGTTCCGGCACGTATGGGGTATGGGGGGCGTAAGGGGACACATAGACGAACCACGGCCGGTCGTCGGTCGCGGCCTTGCGCATGAACTCCACCGCGTGGTCGCGAACGAGGGTCGTCGTGTAGGTCTTCTGCACGCCCAGGGTCCCGTTGATGTTCCACAGGGCGTCTGCGTAGTGCGGTATGCCCATCACCGCCCACTCCTCGAAGTACGCCGGGACCCGTGGGGTACGGAACCCGTTGAGGAGCTTGCCGAACAGCCCGGTCCGGTAGCCGCTGCCGTGCAGGTACCGCTGGACGGTCGTACCGAAGTCGATGTTGCGGGAGTGGGAGTTGTTGCGCACCCCATGGTTGTGGGCGTACCGGCCGGTGAGGATGGAGGCCCGGGACGGCGCGCACAGCGGAGTGGTCGCGTAGGCCTGGGGGTAGGTGACGCCGTGCGCGCCCATGTGGTCCCGCAGGGCGGGCGTCGCCCAGTCGGTTGCCAGCGGCTGATCGTCGGTCACGAGCACCACGATGTTGGGCCGTGGCGGGGCCTTGGCCGTGGACAGCAGCCGGACCGCGGAGGGAAGGCCCCCCGGGGAGGGGTCGCTGCCGGCCGCGACCGAGATGGCGGCGAGTGCGGAGCCCCTGAGTAGAGTGCGGCGGCTGAGGGGCAAGGGGGTACTCCTGTCGGGGGAACCTGGGGGGGTGACATGCACCTGCATATCCAAAGTCAACGCACACCACAAGCCGCCCTCAAATGAGACATCAAGTGATGACACATAGATGAACGATCCATTAGTATCCGTCATGGTTCATGCCGCTATGCCGGAATACGGGAGTTCATGATGGACGTGTTTTTCGCCACCGAGTCGAGGCCGGCCGGCGGCGCCGCCTTCGACCAGGTCCTGATCGCCAGTGGAGCGGCTCTGGTCCTCACCACGGTCCTGCTGGTCCTGGGCCTCGGCCACCGCACCGGCCGCCTCCCGGTCCTCGGCCGACTCGCGGGCCTGGCCCGAAAGCCCGGCGGCGAGGGCCTGCCCGGCTGGGCCGCTCTCCCCTCCGCCCTGGCACTGGTGTCGCTCGTCACCGCCCTGCTCGGGATGTACTGGGACATCTCCCTGCACATCACGCACGGCCGGGACGAGGGCCCCCTCGCCAACATCGCCCACTACCCCATTCTCATCGGCCTGTTCGGGATCTTCGCCTCCGGCATGGTCGCGATCGTCCTGCCGCTGCACGAACGCCCCGGCCCGGTCCCCGTCAAGATCACCCGGTCGTGGTACGCCCCGACCGGTGGCGTCCTCCTCGCCGGGGCCGGGTTCTACGCCCTGCTCGGCTTCCCCCTCGACGACGTGTGGCACCGTATCTTCGGCCAGGACGTCACCCTGTGGGGCCCCACCCACCTGATGCTCATCGGGGGTGCGGGCCTGTCCCTGGTCGCCCTCATGATCCTCGAGCACGAGGGCCGCGCCACCGGGACCCAGGCCTCTCCCGCCCTCGGCTACCTACGCCGGGTGGCGATCTGCGGCGGACTCCTCATCGGCCTGTCGGTGTTCCAGGCCGAATACGACTTCGGCGTCCCCCAGTTCCGGCTCGTCCACCAGCCGATGCTCATCGCCCTGGCGGCCGGCTGCGCCCTCGTCGTGGCCCGCCTGTGGGGCGGGCGCGGCGCGGCCGTGTGCGCGGTGCTGTTCTACATGCTGGTGCGCGGCGGCGTGTCGATCCTGGTCGGCCCCGTCATCGGCCAGCTCACCCCGAGCGTCCCCCTCTACCTGGTGGAGGCCCTGTGCGTCGAGCTCCTCGCGCTGGCCCTGCTCCGACGGGAGCTGCTGTTCGGTGTGGCGTCCGGGATCGCCATCGGCACCGTCGGGTTCGCCGCCGAGTACGGGTGGAGCCAGGTCGCCATGGTCCTGCCGTGGGACCATGACATGGTCGTCGAAGGCGTCCTCATGGCCGTGGCGGGCGGCGTCGCTGGCGGTGTCCTCGGGGCGCTGCTGTCGCTGGCCCTGCAGGGCCGGCTGCCGCGCCCGGCCGTGTCCCGGACCCTGTTCGCCGGGTCGCTCGGCCTCGTGGCCGTCGCGGTCACCAACGGCCTGATCCTCAACGTCCCCCAGGACGTCACCGCCCAGGTGACCCTCGACGGCGCGAACGCCACCATCACCTTCAGCCGACCCTTCGACGACCCGACCTGGGTGACCGTCACCGGCTGGCAGGGCGACGGCCTGCACGTCGACCGGCTCACCCGGACCGGGCCCGCGACCTACCGGACCAACGAGCCGATGCCGCTGGACGGCGACTGGAAGACCCTCATCCGCGTCCACGACGGCCGCACCCTCGCCGGAGTCCCGGTGTTCCTGCCCGAGGACGAGGCGATCGGCGCGGGCGAACTCGCGGCGGCCCCCCGGTTCACCCGGCCGCTGCAGAGCGAGAAGTCGATCCTGCAGCGGGAACTCAAGCAGGACGTGCCCGGCTGGCTGTGGGGCGTGGCCTGCCTGGTCGTGCTCGCCTGCACCCTCATCCTGGTGACCGCGCTCGGCTGGGGCGCGACCCGGATCTCCCGCGGGATCCGGCGGGAGGAACAGCACGCCGCCGAGGTGCGGTCGGGGTCATGACCGTCCTGGCCCACCACGCCGCGATCGAGGCCATCGCCCTGTTCGTCCCGGCGCTGGCCGTCATCGGCGTCATCGCCGGAGCCGTCATTCTCGACCGCCGCCGCGGCGCGCAGGATGACGACGACACCGACCAGGTCCAGCCGTGACGTAGGCCTGCCACGACTCAGATCAGGTCGACGAGGTCGGCGACCGACTCCATGATCCGGGACGGACGGAAGGGGAACCGGTCGATCTCGTCCTTCTTCGTCACTCCCGACAGGACCAGGATCGTCTCCAGGCCCGCCTCCATGCCGGCGACGATATCGGTGTCCATCCGGTCGCCGATCATCGCCGTGGACTCGCTGTGCCCGTCGACGCGGCGCAGTGCGGTCCGCATCATCAGCGGGTTGGGCTTGCCCACGAAATAGGGCTGCACCCCCGTTGCCCGGGTGATCATCGCGGCGACCGCGCCGGCCGCGGGCACCGAGCCCTGCGGGGACGGCCCGATCGGGTCGGGGTTGGTGCAGATGAACCGGGCCCCGGCCTCGATCAGCCGAACCGCCCGGGTGATCTGGTCGAAGCTGTAGTTGCGGGTCTCACCCAGCACCACGTACTCGGGGTCCAGGTCGGTGAGGATGTACCCGACCTCGTGCAGGGCCGTGGTCAGCCCGGCCTCGCCGATGACGAACGCGGTCCCGTACGGGCGCTGGTCGTTGAGGAACTTGGCCGTCGCCAGCGCCGACGTCCAGATCGCCTCCGCCGGGACGAGCAGGCCCACCGCGGCCAGCCGCGCCGACAGGTCCCGCGGTGTGTAGATCGAGTTGTTGGTCAGGACGAGGAACCGCTTGCCCGAGTCCAGGACCTTGCCGATGAACACGTCCGCCCCCGGGACCGGACGGCCCTCGTGGACCAGGACGCCGTCCATGTCCGACAGCCAGCACTCGATCGGTTTCCGCTCACCCATAGTCACATTCTTGCAGGTCCGACCCGGGACCCAGCGGCAAAACCGTTCGACCCCACACCAAAAATGACCTTGGTGATCTCTGATGCGGAACTTCTGGCCGCCGGCTCCCAGCTGTGCGGAGCACCGACGGTAGTGCCGCCCGGGCGGTACCGGGCCGCTGATCCGGGTCGTCGGCGGCCACCAGAGCTTGGTGACCGACCGTGGGTCCGACCTCCTGGACGGTGCACCTGTGACGGCCCGGGTCAGCGCCGCTGCTGGCGCTGGCCCTCGCGGGGGCCTTCGGCGGTCCTGGCGGCCTCGCCGAGCCTGCGGAGTTTGAGACTCGCGAAGACCAGCGCGAACCCGAAGATCATCGCGTAGATGCCGAGGATCCAGGCGACGGCGGCCGCACCGGTGCCGGGCCAGAACAGCAGGATCACCCCGAACACGACCGACAGCGCGCCGGACAGGATGAGCAGCCACTCCCCCGTGAGCTCCTGGCGGAGCCTGACGGCCGCGATGATCTGGGCGACGCCGGTGACCACGGCCCAGATCCCGATAAGGATCGTCATGGCGATGATCGTGATCCCGGGCCAGAACAGCGTGATGAGGCCCAGACCGATGCTGAGCACAGCCTCGACGATGAGGGGCGTGCGGTGACGCCCGTGGGCACGGAAGGCCGCCACGGCCTCGATGACCCCGTTGACCAGTGCGTAGGCCCCGAACAGGATCGCCAACGCCACCAAGGTCACCCCCGGCCAGGCCACCGCGAGGATGCCGAACGCGATCGCGAGTCCGCCCCGGACCGCCACGGCCCACCAGTGCCTGCTGAGATAGTCCAGCATGGTCGAACCTCCTTCACCTCTTGTTGACGGACCTCCCCGGAGGAATAGCCGCTCAGTCCCTCGTCCCGGTCAATAGCTGACCGTCTCAGGCTCGCCATCGGTCGCGGTGAGGCCTCGCACCAGACGGGACCGGTCCAGGTCCGCCACCGAAAGATAACAGAGAGTATTGATTCGGTCACGGATCCATGACATGGTTGAACCATGAAATGCACGATCATTCCCCCGCACATCCTGGAACGGATCGCCGAGAACTCCACCGACCCCGAACTGCGCAACCTCGCCCTGCGCTCCTTGATCATCGACTCGTCCCGCCGCACCGAGCGCCAGTTCACCTCGACGCCGACGTCAGCCACCCTCACGGAAGAGGGTGAGCCCGCCCGCCCGGCGGGTGGGCCCGCCCGCACGATCAAGGATGCCAGGAACCGGGAGAGGCTTCCCGGAGACACCGTACGGACCGAGGGCTCCGCTCCCACCCGCGATGCCGTGGTGAACCAGGCCTACGACTGGCTCGGTGCGACGTTCAAGCTCTACCAGGAGGTCTACGGGCGCGACTCCATCGACGGCAGGGGGTACGACAACGCGTTCTGGAACGGCGAGCAGATGGTCTACGGTGACGGTGACGGGCGGCTGTTCCTGAACTTCACCGGCCCGATCGACGTGACCGCCCACGAACTCACCCACGGTGTCACCCAGTACACGGCCCGCCTGAACTACTACGGGCAGTCCGGGGCGCTCAACGAGTCCCTCTCCGACGTGTTCGGCTCGCTGGCCAAGCAGTACCACCTGGGCCAGAACGCCCAGCAGGCCGACTGGCTGATCGGTGAGGGCCTGCTGGGCCCCTCGGTCAACGGCGTCGCCCTGCGCTCGATGAAGGCACCGGGCACCGCCTACGACGACCGCGAACTCGGCAAGGACCCCCAGCCCGCGAACATGTCGGGATACGTGCGCACCCAGTCCGACAACGGCGGTGTCCACATCAACTCGGGCATTCCCAACCACGCGTTCTACCTGGCCTCGACCGAACTCGGCGGCAACTCCTGGGAGAAGACGGGCCACATCTGGTACGACACGATCACCAGCAACCTGCTCACCCCCAACAGCGACTTCAAGGCCTTCGCCACCGCCACCCTCACGATCGCGGGCCGCCGCTACGGCACCACCAGCCCAGAATGGCGCGCGGTGTCGAACGCCTGGACGAAAGTGGGCGTGAAGACAGGAAGGCAACCGCGGTCAAGCCCGGAGGGTTAGACGGGGTCGAGCGGCACGGTGAGGCGAACACCGCCGGAGACCCGGTGCTATGCGCCCCATCGGCCCTCGACTACACGCCCGGCCACTGCGGCGCCGGCCTGACCAGGCAGTTGATCTCCGGCGTGACGCCGGTCAGCTGAGCCGGATCAGCCGGCGCTCCGCGGCGCCGTCACGGCTCGCCTTGCCCAGCATGCGCTGTCCTTCCTGACCATGGCACCGACCTGCATCCCGTACCTCGCGGTGTTCTTGCTGTTCGTCCAGATCGGTGGGGTCGCTATCAGCAGAGACCGTTCAGCCCTCTCATGGCGGCCCGGCTGCGGGGTGGATGCTGATCGTCGGCGGCTATCTCGCTCACGCCCTCGACGACTGCCCAAGGTCGCATCTGCGAGTATCTCAGCCGGACATGCCTGAGAGTTGCGATATCAGAGTGGTCTATCAGGGTGATTCTGCGAGTATAGGATCGCGACTGCAACCGAGTGATGGAGGAGTTCCCCGTGTTCAGGTGCCTTTCCCGGTGGACCGTCGTGATCACCCTCGCCCTGGGCACCGCCGCCTGTGGTTCCGGCGACGACAAGACCGCGGCCACGCCCCACACAGTGACGGTGTTCGCCGCGGCGTCCCTGACCGGCACGTTCACCGAACTGGGCAAGGCCTTCGAGGCCGCCCACCCCGGCAGCAGGGTCACGTTCAACTTCGGGTCGAGCGCCACCCTCGCCCAGCAGATCACCCAGGGCGCGCCCGCCGACCTGTTCGCCGCCGCCAGCCTCGCCACGATGAAGACCGTCACCGACGCCGCCCTGGCCACGGCCCCGGTGGTGTTCGTCCATAACAAACTGGAGATCGCCGTCCCGGCCGCCAACCCAGCCAAGGTCGAGTCGCTCAAGAACCTCACCGACCCCAAGGTCAAGGTCGCGCTGTGCGCGGTCCAGGTCCCCTGCGGCGCAGCCGCCGTGAAGGCCCTGGACGCCGCCGGCCTCAAAGTCACCCCCGTCACCCTCGAGCAGGACGTCAAGGCGACCCTCACCAAGGTCACCCTCAGCGAGGTCG
>JBDSTJ010000578.1:0-5630 GCA_039928335.1 Streptosporangiaceae bacterium
GTCGAGGCCCTGCTGCTGTGGGATCCCCAGGTGCGGCTGGCCGAGTTCGACTCCGTGCACAAGATGCGGGTGGCCGTCAGGCGCATCCGCAGCGT
The DNA here is from genome assembly GCA_039928335.1 of Streptosporangiaceae bacterium. Lineage (GTDB taxonomy): Bacteria > Actinomycetota > Actinomycetes > Streptosporangiales > Streptosporangiaceae > Actinocorallia. Next base: position 96 of record JBDSTJ010000578.1, read on the forward strand.
GCTCAAGAGCTACCGGCCGGTCCTCAAGCGCAGGGCCACGGACCCGTTGCAGCCCGAGCTGAAGTGGCTGGCGGACGTGCTCGGGGAGGTCCGGGACCTTGAGGTGCTGCGGGACCGTTTCGAGGGCCGGCTGCGGAGCCTGCCCGGCGAGCTCACCGGGGAGAGCGGGCCGTCCTGGCTCGCGGAACTTGCCGTACAGGAGGAAGAGGCCTATGTCCGGGTCAACGCGGCGCTCAGCTCGGCCCGCTACTTCGCTCTGCTCGACGCACTGGAGGAGCTCCTGGCCGCGCCCGCGCTGACCAAGCGGGCGGGCAGGGAGGCTGCGCAGGAGCTGCCGCGGCTGATCCGGCGAGCCTGGGACCGCATGGTCGAGGCGCATGTGGCGGTCGACTTCCTGGTCGAGGAGAACGCCGATTCGCGCGACATCGACCTCGCCCAGCACGAGACCCGCAAGGCGGCCAAGCGCGCCCGCTACACCGCTGACGCGGGGTCGGAGGTTCTCGGAAAGCCCGCCAAGAAGGTCTCCAAGGCCGCCAAGAGCCTCCAGGAGATCCTCGGCCGGCACCAGGACGGTGTGATCGCCCAGGAACGCCTGCTCGCCATGACGGCCGCCGACAAGGACGAGGCCTTCGTCCTGGGAGTCCTCTACGGCCTGGAACGCTGCGAGGCCGACTCGGCCCTCGACCACATCGACGCCGCCTGGTCCGCCGCCACCGACTCCGCCGAGCTGAGCCTCCTCGCGGACGGACCTGCCGCCTGAGGGGTCTGGATGAGGCCGGCTCGCAGTGCCGTCCACCCCCGCCGCGGACCGCTCACACTCTTACCGCATGCCTCTCGGCGGAGAGCAACTGGTCGTGGGTGAGCTGGAAGACCCAGAAGGAGGCCTTGCGCAGGGACGGGTCGTCGGGGATCTTCTCTTCGAACCGGGCGTACAGGGCGGTGACGAGGGTGGGGATGATCTCGCCGTGAGTGCAGATGACCAGGCTTTCGCCGTGGATCAGCGAGGTCAGCCGGATGGGGGCCTCGCTGGTCTGCCCGATCCCGACGGTGAGGGCGGGGTCGGTAGTGATCGGCAGGCCGTGGGCCAGAGCGTAGGGCAGAACGGTCTCGACGCATCGGGCGGTGGCCGAGCTGACGATCCCGCCGGGTTCGTAGGCACCGAGCAGGTCCGCGAGTGCCGCGGCCTCCTTCCGGCCGCGGCCGTCGAGCGGCCGGAGCAGGTCGCTGCCGTGCCAGTGGCGTTTTTCTCCCGCCGAGGCGTGCCTGAGCAGGATCAGGGTGCGGGTCGGTTCGGGGGTGAATTCGCGCAGGAGCGCCGCGTCGCGTTCGTAGCTGAGCCGGCTGAGGGCTTCGGCGACGGGCACCCAGGCGATCCGGTCGACTTCGTGGCTGGGCGTGAAGGTGCCGGTGGAGCGGACCTCGGCGGCCCAGTAGTCGACCCGTTTGGGCCGGCCCAGGTGGACGTAGGCCGTGGAGCGGAGCCGGCGGCCGAGGACGGGGACGATCCCGGTCTCCTCGACGACTTCCCGGACGACCGTGCGGAGCAGGTGCTCTCCGTTCTTCGCCTTGCCTTTGGGGAAGGTCCAGTCGTCGTATCCGGGCCGGTGGACCAGTACCACTTCGACGACTGGACCCGCCCGCCGCCAGAGCAGGGCTCCGGCGGCGCGTACGAGCCCGTGGGGCTCACCCATCCACTGTCCTCCAGCGTCGCGTTCTCATCAGGTGGGTCTGGATGTCGGCGGCGGCGTTGTCGTCCTCAGTGCGGGTATGCCTGCTCCAGACGCCGTCGCCGTCGAGCCACCAGGACGTCGTGTCGTCGTCCATGCCCTTGTCGAGCAACCGGATCAGGTCTTCGCGGTGGGCGGTGTCGTTGACCCGGACCAGGGCCTCGACCCGGCGGTCGAGGTTGCGGTGCATCAGGTCCGCGCTGCCGAACCACACTTCGGGCTTGCCGCCGCACTCGAAGGCGAACACCCGGGAGTGCTCCAGGAACCGGCCGAGGATGCTGCGGACCCTGATGGTCTCCGACATCCCGGGCACTCCGGGCCGCAGCGCGCAGATGCCGCGCACCCAGACGTCGACCGGCACGCCCGCCCGGGAGGCCCGGTAGAGCGCGTCGATGACCACCTCGTCGACGAGGGAGTTGCACTTGAACCGGATGTGGGCGGGCCGGCCCGCGTGGTGGTGGCCGATCTCCCGCTCGATCCGCAGGACCAGGCCGCTGCGCAGGGTGTTGGGCGCGACGAGCAGATGCCGGTAGGTGACCTGGCGGGAGTAGCCGGTGAGGTGGTTGAACAGCTCGGTGACGTCCTCGGCGATCTCCCGGTCGGCGGTCAGCAGGCCGAAGTCCTCATAGAGCCGGGCGGTCTTGGGATGGTAGTTGCCGGTGCCGATGTGGCAGTAGCGGCGCAGGCTGCCGTCGGCCTCCCGCCGGACGATCAGGGCGATCTTGCAGTGCGTCTTGAGCCCGACGAACCCGTAGACCACGTGGCAGCCGGAGTCCTCCAGCTTGCGCGCCCACTCGATGTTGGCCCGCTCGTCGAACCTGGCCTTCAGCTCGACGATCACGACGACCTGCTTGCCCGCGTCTGCAGCCTTGATCAGCGCGTCGACGATCGGCGAGTCGCCGCTGGTCCGGTAGAGCGTCTGCTTGATCGCCAGGACTCCGTCGTCCCGGGCGGCCTCCTCGATCAACCGCTGAACGGTGTAGGTGAAGGAGTCATAGGGATGGTGGACGAGCACATCGCGTTCCCGCAGGGCCGAGAAGATGCTGGCGTCGGTCGGCAGCGCGGTCTTGGCGGCGACGAACGGCGGGAACTTCAGCTCGCTGCGGTCCAGGTCGGCGATGTAGTTGAGACCGCCGAGGTCGAGCGGGCCCGGCACCCGGTAGAGCTCGCGGTTCTGCACGCCCAGCTCGCTGATGAGCAGGTCCAGGACCTCCTGGGAGATCGACTCCTCGACCTCGAGCCGGACCAGCGGTCCGAACCGGCGCTTGAGCAGTTCGCGTTCGAGCGCCTGGAGCAGGTCCTCGGTGATGTCCTCGTCGACTTCGAGGTCCTGGTTGCGGGTGACCCGGAAGGCGTGGTGCTCGACGATCTCCATCCCGGTGAACAGCTGGGTCAGATGGGCCGAGATCACGTCTTCGAGCGGGGTGAACCGGCCTTCGGAGGCCTCCATGAAGCGTGGCAGGACCTCGGGGACCTTGACCCGGGCGAACAGGCGGGCGCCGGAGTCGGGATCGCGCACGACGACCGCGAGGTTGAGTGACAGGCCGGAGATATAGGGAAAAGGGTGCGCGGAGTCGACGACCAGCGGGGTGAGCACCGGATAAATCCGCTCGCGGAACAACCCGCGCAGGTGTTCCTGCTCGGTGTCGCCGAGCTCGTCCCAGCGCAGAATCTCGATGTCCTGCTTGACCAGCGCGGGGCGGATGTCGTCGCGGAAGACGGCGGCGTGCCGGTTCATCAGGTCGTGCGTGACGGTCGAGGTGCGTTCCATCACCTGTTTGGGCTGGCGACCGCTGGCCGAGCGCACCGCCAGGCCGGTCGCCATCCGGCGGGTCAGCCCCGCCACCCGGACCATGAAGAACTCGTCGAGGTTGGACGAGAAGATCGCCAGGAACCGCACCCGTTCGAGCAGCGGCAGTGAGCCGTCCTCCGCCAGTTCGAGGACCCGCTGGTTGAACCTGAGCCAGCTTTCCTCACGATCGAGGAAGCGGTCTTCGGGCAGGGACTCACTTTCAGGGGAGATTTGTCCGGGATTGGCACTCATGATGATGAATTATCCCCCTTGCAGATGAACGCACAGCGAACACCACAAGGATATTTCACCGGCAAGCCGATCTTCCTCGCTACCTCCTCCGAATCACGTACGGCTGGATGATTCCCAGGCCACGGGCGGGCCTGCGGACGATCCGGACGATGTCGTAGGCCTCGTCGCCCTCCAGTTCGCCCGCCAGGTCCGGGTCGGCCACCAGGGTGCCCGGCCGGGCGATCGAGGTCAGCCGGGCGGCCATGTTGACCGTGGTGCCGAAGATGTCGCCCATCAGGGGCAGAACGGGGCCATAGGCCACGCCCACCCGGACGTCCGGGACCTCGGTCTCGTCCTTGACGGCCTCAGCGATGGCCAGGCCGACCTCGACCCCCACCCGGGCACTGTCCGCGCAGTACAGGACCTCGTCGCCCAGCGTCTTGACCAGGCGCGCGCCGTGACCGGCCACGATGTCGGCGCATGTCTCCTCGAACCGCTCAACCACCCGGCCGAGCTCCATCTCGTCCAGTTCCCGGCTCATCGCGGTGAAGGAGACCATGTCGGCGAAACCCACCGCGATCGGCGGCCGGCCCGGCATCGCGTCGTCCTGGAGCTGGGCGTTGGCATAGGCGCGGGCCGCCGAGGCGGCGAGCTGCCGCCGCCAGGCATGCAGGAGCAGCGGCTCCATCTCGGTCAGGAACTCCTCGGCGAGGCCGCCCAGGGCCCCCAGGGCCTCCTCGTCGAGCGGGGCGGTGGCCTTGGCCAGCGCCCCGGTCATGATGCTGCTCTGCCATTCGGCGAGTTTGGCCATGGTCTGGCCGACCGCCCTGACCTGCCGGAGCAGGACGGCCTGGCTCTCCGCGCCGAGCACGCCTCGGTCCAGAATGTCCTTGATCCGCTTGAGCGCCGTCAGGTCGCCCTCGGTGAAGGCGACGACGTCGTCGGGCGGGCTGGGGAACCCGAAGGACCGCCAGAGCCGCTCGGAGAACTCCAGGGTGACCCCCGACAGGCGGGCGGTGTCCAGGCGCGTGTAGAGCATCTTGCCGCCGAGCAGCAACTCCTCCAACTGCAGTGCGTCGCCGCCCTGGCTACGCCTCGCCGCGCCCGTGGGCTCAGCCGCCTGGCCTGACATGTCCCCGATTCCCCGATGTGTTAGGGCCGTGCCGGCCCGTTGATCAGCCCGTACATCTCATGCTGTACCCGCTCGACGTCAGGAATGTTCTTGAGCACCAGCTGACCGTTCTCCCCACCGGACTCTACGGTCAGGGTGCCGGTCCCGAGAATCCGCTGGATCAGGTTATGCGAGAACTGGGCGTCGTTCACTCGGCTCAGCGGCACGTCCCGGCCGCTGCGGGACAGGATCCCGGTCCGAATGATCAAGCGGTGGCTGGTCAGCACGTAACGGGTGGTGAACCAGCGCAGGAACGGCACGAGCGAGGTCACCAGGACCACGACGAGGCCGAGCGCGGCCGCCCCGAGGCTGAGCTCGGTCCGGAGGTCCCCGTCGGGGATGAAGAAGATCACCGCGCCGGTCACCGCCACCGCCAGGATCAACAGCAGGATGGACCTGAGGAGGGTGGTCCAGTGCGGGTGGAGATCGAGGACGATCGCCTCATCATCGGTCAGCTCTAGGCCCATGCCGGACAGATTGGCACAACACCCCCTTTCAACGCACGTGGATGACGTCTCCGGCGCTCCACGACCTGCCGTCCACGACCAGGCAGCCGTCCCGGTCCACGTCCTGCGCCGTCCCGGCGATCACGGACCCGCCGGGCAGCTCGACCC
>JBDSTJ010000579.1:0-4132 GCA_039928335.1 Streptosporangiaceae bacterium
GGTCGGCGGCTCCGAGAAGATCCGGGTGATCCTCCCCAAGGGCTGGTCCCGCAAGGCCAAACGGACCTGGCCCGTCGTCTACGCCTACCACGGCGGCAACGACACCTACCTCTCCTGGGCCAGGAGCTCCCAGCTGCCCAGGCTCGCCGCCCAGTGGGACGTGATCACCGTGCTGCCGTCCGGCGGCACCCACGGCGGCTACACCAACTGGTACAACTACGGCAACGGCGGGTCGCCCCGCTGGGAGACCTTCCACACCGTCGAAGTGCTCCAGCTGCTGGAACGCAACTACCGCGCCGGCAAGAAGCGGGCCGCGCTCGGCATCTCCTCGGGCGGCCAGGGAGCGATCACCTACGCCGCCCGGCACCCCGGGATGTTCCGGTACGCCGCGTCCTTCAGCGGCATCCTGCACCTGACCCGGCCCGGCATGCCCGCCCTGATCGCCGCCCAGAACCTCACCTTCGGCGACGCCGCACTCCGCATGTGGGGCATTCCCGGCTGGGACGACAGGAACTGGAAAGCCCACGACCCCTACGAGCTGGCCGCCCGGCTGCGCGGCACCGGCCTCTACGTCTCCAGCGGGACCACCGGCCTCCCCGGCCCCTACGACCCCGACCCCGCCGACCCCTACAACGTCCTGGGTTCCTTCGCCGAGGCCAACATCGGCCCCACCGCCCTCGACTTCACCGCCCGCCTGAAGCAGCTCAAGATCCCCGCTACCGTTCACCTCTACCGCAACGGCTGGCACAACTGGAAGTACTGGCGCGACGAGCTCACCAGGGCCTGGCCCCTCATGATGAAGTCCCTCCAGGCCGCCAAGGTCAAATAACAGGTCACCGGGACCTCGGCGGAACAGTCGGAACATCTTCACCTGGTGTCACGGGTGATCACGACGGGGCGCTCCACGCAACCAGAGCCGACAAATGATCAGGGCCCCCGCTCCTCCAGGAGGAGCGGGGGCCCTGAAACAGGTGCGGAGGATGGGAGATTTGAACTCCCGATGGTGTTGCCACCAAACCGCATTAGCAGTGCGGCGCCATAGACCGGACTAGGCGAATCCTCCTCCGACCCCGAAGGATCGCGCTTAGGTTACAGGCATCCTGCGGGTGGGGCAAAGCGAATCGGCGCGGGTCGGGGCTAGCCGCCGAGGAGGCCGCCGCAGGTGGTGCCGAAGTTGGAGGTGGCGTCGGCGAGTTTGGTGGTGGCCAGCATGGAGTCCTGGGCGTTGGCGGGGGTACCGGAGGCGGGGATGAGCTTGAGGTAGCCGTCGAGGGCGTCGGCGATGCCCACCGCGGTGGACTTCGCGGACTTGTCCGCTGCCTTGTCGGCGACGGCGCGGAGCTGTTTGGCGGCGGCGCCGAAGTTCTGGACATAGGACTGGGGGTTGTCCTTGGGCGTCTTGCTGATGCCCTCGACGGCGAGCTTGATCTCGGCGCAGGAGGTCTTCTTGTCGACGCCGGCCGAGCCGCCGCAGGCGGAGCAGAGCAGGAGGGCGGCGAGGCCGAGGGTGGGCAGGCGCATGGGGGTCTCCTTGAGGGGCGAAGCATGACGATAGTGCGCCGCCGTCGAGTGCGGACACCCGGGGAACCCAGACGGCCTGTCCGGGGCGTTCTGGAACGGCCCGTGACACGGTGGTCTTGACCGTGCCGACGCTGATGCCGAGGCGGGCGGCGATCTCGGCTTCGGAGAGGTCCTCAGAGGAGAGCCGGTGCGTCATTGTGGTTTCTCGGAACCGCTGTTTTCGGTCCAACCGGGTGGTGAATGGTTCTTCTCGGTAGGGGGAACCTCCACCAGGACAGAGGTCGATTCCGGCAAAACGGTCGACATCCAGGTCGTGACGGGTGAGGGTTGACACGCGGTCCTGACTCACGCCACTCGAGACAACGAAGTTAGCGCTGGGAGAACTGATGTCGCTCGCCCACCATCGCCGAAAGCTGAGATCGGCTGTGCTGGGTGAGGCTCCGGAGCGGCTGCTGACCCCGGGTGAGCCGCCGTTGCGCGCGGTCGAGGGCCGGATCCTGGACGCGAGCCCGCACCTGCTGGTGCTGACGAGCCGCGGCCGGGAGCTGCGGATGGTGATGTCGGAGTCGACCCGGGTGTGGCACGGCGGCATGGCCGACGGCGGCGCTCTGGTCCCGGGTCGTGACGTGGTGGTGCGACCCACCGGGGATGGGCTGGCAGCGGACCGGATCTGGGTGGACATCACCCGGGTGAGCGGCACGATCGTGTCCTACGGCGGTGGGGCGGTCGAGGTCGACCAGGGGCCGCACCGGGGTCTGCGCGGGGTGGAGATTCCGGCGCGTACGCTCGGCCAGATCCTGGTGCGGCATCCCCAGATGGAGCCGGGGAACCTGTTCGATGTGATCGCGGTGCGGTCGGCGGGGGCGGTGGTGGCCGTGCGGCCGGGCACCGCGCAGCCGGGGGCGGTGGCCCCGCCCCCGGGGCGGCCGGGCGGTGCGGTGCTGCGGGACACCGCGACCTGGTTCGCGGGGTCGGGCCGCGGTGCGGCCTACCCGGCGGTGGACCCGTTCGGGGACGCCGGCGGGTGCGCGGACACGCCGGTCGGCTGCGCGCCCCTGCCGTACCTGTCGCTGGGCAGTTCGCTGCGGCTGCGCAACGACTGCACGCACAGGTCGGATGCGATGGTGGTGGTGGAGTGCGGGTGCACCGCAGCCCGGTTCTGTGACCGCTGCGTGGAGTGCGGGACGTCGCCGCGCGGCCGGATCGTTGAGCTGACTCCGGCGAGTTTCGTGGATCTGGGCGGCGACCTGGATCTGGGTTGTTTCAATGTCACGCTGACGGTGGTGTGACCGATGGTGCTTGCGTTCTGCGAGGCTCAGCTGCTGGTGTTGATGTGCGTGTTCCTGCTGGCCTCGGTGGGCAAGCTGGTCGCGCCGTGGGAGCCCAGATCGCTGATGTTCGCCGGGGTCGAGGCGGGGCTGTGCGGGCTGCTGCTGGTGAGCGCGCACTCGTTCGTGCGGCTGGTCACGGCGATGGTGCTGGTCGCGGCGACCTGGGTGCTGGGCGATCTGCGGACGAGCCGGCCGGACGAGGGGTGCGGCTGTTTCGGGGTGCTCAGTTCGACCCGGATCGGGAAGCGCACGATCATCCGGACCGGCCTGCTCGCGGTGTCGGCGATCCTGACGTTCGTGACGCATCGCAGCGGCGCGGCGGTGCTGGGGGAGGTGTTCGGGTGGCGTGGGCTGATGTTCGGCGCGGAGCTCGTGTTCTTCCTGGCGATCTCGCCGGAGCCCGCGGTGCTGCTGCGCCGGTCGCCGGTCGCGTGCGAGCTGCGGCGGGTGCCGTTGAGCGAGTCGCTGGCGATGCTGCGCGGCAGCGAGGTGTGGCGGGAGTACGAGCTGGAGCTCGATTCGGTGGAGCCGGCCGAGGTGTGGCGGGAGCTGTGCTGGCGGTTCTATCTCTACCCGGCCAGGGGCGCCGAGGCGGACGCGGTCTTCGCGGTGTCGCTGGACGGGCGCGAGGTGCGGGCGTCCTTGGTGGATCGGGTGCCGGAGGGGCCGAGCGAGACCGGGCCGAACCCCAGGTACGTCCTGGTGTGAGCGCGAGCTTTATCGGAGTGACGCTAGAGAGCCGTAGACCTCCATGACAAGGAGAATCTACGGTTCTCTAGCGTCTCCGCTAGAGAACGTTAGACGGACCTAGGCCGGCTGGGTGCGCAGGAACTTGCCGAAGTGCGGGACGGTGAAGGCCACCAGTCCGCGCTCGGCGCTGTAGATCAGTCCTTTCTTGATCAGTCCGTCGCGGGCCGGCGAGAGGCTTGAGGGTTTGCGGCCGAGTTCGTCGGCGACGGTCGAGGTGAGGACGGGGTCGTCGCCCAGGGCGGCCATGGCCCGCATGTAGTCACGTTCGGCGGGAGTGGCCCGTTCGTAGCGGCTGCCGAAGAACCCGACGGCCAGTTCGCTCTCGGCCTCGGGCGCGGCGACCTTGATGTCGTCCTCGGTGATCGGCGACTGCGGCGCGATGTCCCAGACGACCTTGGCGTAGGCCTGGACGAAGTAGTGGTAGCCGTCGGCCGCCGCGTACAGGGCGTCCAGGGCTCCCTGGGTGAAGGTCACGTCCTCGCGCCCGGCGGGGGCGAGGAGGGCCACGTCGGCGGCGTCCCGGTCGAGCC
>JBDSTJ010000580.1:0-6444 GCA_039928335.1 Streptosporangiaceae bacterium
GTGGACGGCGAGTCGTTCCGCGGTGGCCCCGGACTGCAGGTGCAGGCGCGTGATGTCGAGTCCCTCGTCACCCAGGACCACGAGAAGCGATCTCTTGCCGACCGCGTAGACCACGATGTGCCCGAACTGGCAGCGCGTCACGACCTCGCGCAGCTCACCCATCCCGACCTCGTGGGTCGTGCTCTTGCCCAGGCCCAGAGCGGCGGCCGACAGCGCGGCGAGCACATCGGGCCGCACCTCGTCGGTGTCGGCGGCGACGAGCATGCCGTCCACGGTGGCCACCGCGCTGTTGGTCACCCCGGTCACCTGCTCTCGCAGTGCGTACAGTTCCGCGAGCACTGCTTCTTTCATTCCCGAGTCATCCTCTTGTCGTGCGCGGAGCCCGGCGGACCGGACGGTCTCAGATGCTGAGTTCGCCTTCGATACGGCGCAGGCTGTGCCGCGCCATCGCCAGGTTCGCACGGCCACGGTCGAGCGCGAGGTAGAGGAAGAGCTGGCTGCCCCCGCGGTCCAGCAACCTGATCAGGTGGTACTGCCTGGTCAGAGTGATCAGGATGTCCTCGATCGAGTCGTCGATCTTCAACGACGCCAACGTCCGGATCTTGGCGCGGACGACCTCGGTGTTGCCCGCCGACGCCACCTCGAGGTCGAGCACGTTGCCGCCGCCGACGGATCCCAGCGACATACCGCTCTCATAGTCGACGAGCGAGGCGCCCAGCGCCCCCTCGATCGTCATGGCCTCTTTGAGCGCGGTCTCGATGTTCATCGGCGTTCCCTTCTCCTGACGCTTCCACCAATAACCGCGTCAAACGTACCCGTACCAGGGCCACCACAAGAACGACTTCCTCTCTCCAGCCCCATGTTGGTTTCTCACCTCCCAACGTCTCTTTCCGCAAGAGATCCCCAGCCGACCGAGATGCCCGTTACGGCTTGGACCTGGCATGATGTCAAGACCGTCCCTGGCAAGCTCCCCGCTGACCCCCGCTGGAGGTGACGATGTGACCGTTCTTCCCGGCCCCGAGTCGGCTCCGAGGGCTCCTGACCCGCGCAGCCGGGCCGGCATCCTCATGGCCGCGCTCACCCGCCGCGCCCAGGAGCAGTTCTCCGGGACGCTCGTGCTCGCGGGCGACCCCGGCGGGCGGGTGAGGATGCAGGCCGGCCTGCTCGTGACCGCCGGCACTCCGGCCGCCCCCGGTCCTGAGCCGCTGCTGCTGCGGTCAGGGCGGATCAACGAGACGGCCTGGTCCGAGGCTTTCGCCGCGGCCGCGCCGGACGGCCGGCTGGCCGCGGAACTGGTCGACCGGGGCCTGCTGGGCGCGGCGGGCGTCGAGGTGATCGCCCAGACCTCCCTCGTCGACGCGGTCTTCGCCATGGCACTGTCCGGCGTGCACACCTGCACCGCCGAGCCCGCTGGCGCCGACCAGCCGCCGCCGCTGCTGCCGGCCGTCCCCGGCATGGACACCGACCGGGTCATCCGTGAGACCCTCCGCCGGCTGGCCCTGGCCGCCACCTGGCAGGAGCTGGGACTGACCGTCCACAGCAGACCTCGCGCCACCAGGCCCGACCCGGCCCGCCAGGACCTCCTCGATCGCGCGAACGGCCGCCGCACCGCCCGCGACATCGCCTTCGCCGTGGGCCGCGGCCTCTATCCGGTGCTGACCGACCTCGCCGCCCTGATCGAGGACGGCCTGGTGACCCTTTCCCCGCCGACCGTCACCCTCCACTCCCGCCCCGACCCCGGTTCCGACCCCGAGCTCCCCCGTCGCCGCCGTGGCGAGAGCAGCGTCAACACCGTTCTGCCGTGGCGCCCGGACCGATAGCGCGACGAACCAGCTGACCCTGAGCGGATCCCGAAGAGGACGAAGGTCCCACGGATTGGGGAGGAGAGCCTCTCGGGAACCGCGCCGCGGCCGGGTGGAGTGGGTCCCATGGACGAGACGCTCCCCGCTTCCGTGGCCGAAACGCACATCGGCACGGTCTTCTTCACCGGCGACCTGGCGTACAAGGTCAAGAAACCGGTGCACAACGGTTTCCTCGACTTCCGGACCAGGTCCGCCCGGGAGCAGGTCTGCCACCGCGAGGTCGAGCTGAACCGCCGTTTCGCCCCCGACGTCTATCTCGGAGTCGCGGACGTCACCGGGCCGAACGGCGAGCTCTGCGACCACCTCGTGGTGATGCGCAGGATGGATCCGGCCACCCGGCTGTCCCATCTGGTCCGCACCGGAGCCGACGTGTCGGGAGTCCTGCGGGAGGTGGCGCGGCGGTTGGCCGCCTGGCATTCGGTGGCCCCGCGCGGGCCTGAGATCTCCGCGGCGGGCACCCGGGACGCCGTGGCCGACCGCTGGGCCGCGAGTTTCGAACAGACGCGGGAGCACGGGCTGCCAGCCGCGCCGGAGATCGAGCGGCTCGCCATGAGGTTCCTCGCCGGCCGCGCCGAACTGTTCGACCATCGGATCGCCGACGGCCGGGTCGTCGACGGGCACGGGGACCTCATCGCCGACGACGTGTTCTGCCTTCCCGACGGCCCGCGCATTCTGGACTGCCTGGAGTTCGACGACGAACTGCGGTACCTCGACGGGCTGGACGACGCGGCGTTCCTCGCCATGGACCTGGAGAGGCTCCGCGCCGCCGGGTCCGCGCGGACCTTCCTGGACGCCTACGCGGAGTTCAGCGCCGACCCGGCTCCCGCCGCACTGCGCCACCACTATGTGGCCTACCGGGCTTTCGTCCGCGCCAAGGTCGCCTGTCTGCGTGCCGCCCAGGGCGGGGCGGACGCCGCCGCGCTGGCCCGGCACTTCGCTGAGATCGCGCTCCGGCATCTGCGGGCCGGGACCGTGACGATGGTCCTGGTGGGCGGGTTGCCCGGCACCGGGAAGTCGACCCTGGCCGGTGCGCTGGCGGATCAGCTCGGGTGGACGCTGCTCAGCAGCGACCGGATCCGCAAGGAGCTCGCCGGCATCTCCCCTCAGCAGTCGGCGTCGGCTGAGTACCGGGCCGGGATCTACTCCGAGGAGTTCACACAGCGGACCTATGCGAAGCTGACCGAGCGGGCCGTGGCCCTGATGAAACTCGGTGAGTGCGTGGTCCTCGACGCGTCGTGGACCGCCCAGGAACAGCGCCGGCTCGCGCTGGAGCTGGCCGGCGACAGCCACGCCGACGTCGTGGCCCTGCAGTGCCGGGCACCGGCGGAGATCACCGCGGACCGGATCCGGGCGCGCGTCGGTGACGTCTCCGACGCCGACGAACAGATCTCCCTGGCGATGGGCGCGGCCCAGGACCCCTGGCCGGAGTCGACCGTCGTCAACACCGCGGCAGGGCTGAAGGCCACGCTCGAGCACGCGCTGGAGACCGTACGCCCCTACGGCTCGGAACACCTGTGGCCGCAGGTCCCGTGAAAAGTGGCCAAAGTCCCCCGCTGCCGGGCCGGTCGGCTCTGCTGGGCTGGGACGCCACAGGTCACGATGGCAGGACAACGGCAAGGAGGTCGAACATGCGCATAGTCGCCAAGAAACGAACGGTGGTCGTCGGGGTCGACGGTTCCCCGAACTCCATGGCCGCGCTCAGGAGAGGGGCGGCCGAGGCCGAACGCCGGGAGGCCCGGCTCGACGTCGTGCAGGTCGTTCCGGCCAGTAGCGGCTGGACGGTCCTCGGCAACGCCCGGCACTGGCTGCACCTGCGGTCGCTGGTCTCGGCGGCACTGCCCACCGCCCAGCACATCACCACCCGGCTGCGTATCGCCCACGGCGAGCCCGCCGCAGCGTTGACCAAGGCAGCCCGGGGCGCGGAGCTGCTGGTGGTGGGGGCACGCGAGCACTCCGAGCAGGGCAGGCCGCTGGGCGGCTCGACCGTGCCGGCCGTCATCTCCGGCTCGCCGTGCGAGGTCGTCGTGTGCGCCGACCAGACAAGCCCGGCTCCGGGCGGTTGACGGTCGGGTCAGCTCAGCGGTACCTGCCAGGTCAGAACGGTTCCGGTGAGGTCGCCGTCGCGGGTGCTGAAGGTGCCACCGAGCGCCCTGGCCCGGTCCGCCAGGTTGCGAAGTCCGCTCCGCCGGCCGTCGGGCGGGATTCCGCACCCGTCGTCCTCGACCCGCACGATGAGGTCGTCGCGCACGTCGACGGAGATGCCCACCTGGCGTGCCGAGGCGTGCCGGACGACGTTGGACAGGGCCTCCTGCAGCACAGCCAGCAGCTGCTCTCCCGTGTCGGGGTCCACGGCGGTGTCGAGCAGGCCGTCCAGCCGCACGGACGGGGCGAAGCCCAGCGACTCGGCCGCCACCTCGGCGATCGCGTGGATCCGGGTGCGCAGCCCGTCGTCGCCGGGTTCGACGTGCAACGCGAAGATCGTCGATCGGACCTGCCGGATCGTGTCATCGAGATCGTCGACCGCGCGCTGGACCCGGTGGGTCACCTCGGGCTTCTGGGTGATCTTGATGGCGCTCATCAGCGTCATGCCGATGGCGAACAGCCGCTGGATCACCGTGTCGTGCAGGTCCCGGGCGATCCGCTCGCGGTCCTCAAGGATCACGACCCGCTCGGCGTCCCTGCGCCGCTCCGCGAGTTCGAGGGCGACCGCGGCCTGCGCCGCGAACGGCTCCAGCAACCGGACGGTACTGGCGGTGAAGGCCGAGCGGCCCCGGGAGTTGAGCACGGACAGGACGCCGCGGGCAGACCGCCCCGACCCCAACGGAACGATCAGAGCCGGGCCCCGGATGCCGTTCCAGGGTGCGGCCTCGGACCGCACCGGCCCTTCGTCCTCCAGCAGGAGCGAGACGCCCTCCCGGTAGACCGGGGCGGCCAGCGAGTCCTCGATCGCAGTCCTGCTGCCTTCGGCGAACCCGGTGCGCTCGCCGTCGGCTGCCCTCAGGACGAACTCCTGGCCGCCCTCGTCGACGAGGTGGACCAGGCCCACGTCCGCGCCGCTGATCTCCCGGGCCCTGCGGGCGACCAGACCGACGACCTCCGCGGTGGCGGTGCCGGACAGCAACGCGTTGGAGATCTCCGCCGAGGCCTCGAGCCAGCGTTCGCGCTGCCGGGCCTCCTGGTACAGCCGGGCGTTCTCGATGGCCACACCGGCGGCGGTCGCCAGCGCGATGACCACCCGCTCGTCCTCCTCGGTGAACTCCTCGCCGCCGGCCTTCTCCGTCAGGTAGAGATTGCCGAACACCGTCCCGCGCACCCGGATCGGAACCCCGAGGATCCGGCTCATCGGCGGATGGCCGGCCGGGAACCCATGGGACTGGGGATGCTTGGACAGATCCGAAAGCCGCAACGGGTGCGGCTCGTCGATGATCAACCCCAGGACGCCGAGACCGTGCGGCCACTGCCTCATCGAGTCGATCTCCGCCTCGGTGACGCCGACGGTGATGAACTCCGCCAGATAGGCCCGGTCCTCACTGATCACGCCGAGCGCGCCATAACGGGCGTCGACCAGGGCGGTCGCGGCCTCGACGATCTCACGGAGCACCGCCCCTAGATCCAGGTCGCTGCCGATGGACAACACCGCGCCGAGCAGCGCACGCACCCTGTCCTGGGACGCGAAGGCCCCGCCGGCCCTCGCCGGCTCGCCGTTCTCATATTCTTCCTCTTCGCGCCGCATGTCCCCCACACTTTCCATGAAACAGGTGCCCTGCCCTTGTACAAGCCAAACAGGGCGGTCTGCCTGTTCGCAGTGTTCACCTCAGGGGTCGACCGCCTACGATGAGAGGCGCGGTTAGGGACTTTGGTCCTCACTTCCAGGGACTACGGAGCCTTCGCTACGTGGAGTAACTGTATAGCCTCAGCTGTACAAACGACGTGAAGGATGCGAAGGCGATGAGCGGTACCGTACCGGGCGCAACCATCCGGGTCTTCCTGCTCGACGACCATGAGGTCGTCCGCCGGGGAGTCGCGGCGATGCTCGAAGCCGAAGGCGACATCGAGGTCGTGGGCGAAGCGGGCACGGCGGAACAGGCACTCGCCCGGATCCCGGCCGCAGACCCGCACGTGGCAGTACTCGACGTGCGGCTGCCCGACGGGAGTGGCGTGCACGTGTGCCGGGAGATCCGGTCGGCCCTGCCGCAGATCGCCTGCCTGATGCTGACCTCGTTCTCCGACGAGGAGGCACTGTTCGACGCGGTCATGGCCGGAGCCGCCGGCTACGTGCTCAAACAGATCCACGGATCCGACCTGGTCGGCGCGATCCGCACGGTCGCCTCCGGAGAGTCCCTGCTGGACGCCCGTAGCACCGCCCAGCTCCTGCGACGACTGCGCGGCCGGCCCGTGCACAAAGACCCCCTGTCAGCACTGTCAGACCAGGAGAAACAGATCCTCGACCTGATCGGCGAAGGCCTCACCAACCGGCAGATCGGTGAGCGCATGTTCCTCGCCGAGAAGACCGTGAAGAACTATGTCTCCAACCTTCTCTCCAAGCTCGGGATGAACCACCGAACGCAAGCTGCTGTCTACG
>JBDSTJ010000581.1:0-7605 GCA_039928335.1 Streptosporangiaceae bacterium
GCTCAAGAACGAGCGGCAGGCGCTGCGGACCGCGCTCACCGACGTCCAGAAGATGGTCGAGACCATGCTCGGCTGGCAGCGGGCGGCGCAGGAGCAGCCCTCGGAGCTCTACAGGATCGGTCAGAACACGACCCGGCTGCTGCTGAGCGTCGGCGACCTGGTCATCGGCTACCTGCTGCTACGGCAGGCCGGGGTGGCCCTGACGGCCCTGGATGACGGGTCGGCCGAGACCGACTTCTACACCGGCAAGGTCGCGGTGGCGAGGTTCTTCGCCGCCACCGTGCTCCCCGAGCTGACCAACCGGCTGCAGGTCCTGGCGAACACCGACAACGCCCTGATGGACATTCCGGACGGAGCCTTCGGCTGACCACTCCCCTAGGCTGACCGTCCATGCGCTTGGACGAGGTCGGATTCCGCTACCGGCGACGAGGCCCCTGGGTGCTCCGCGACGTCACCGTGGACCTGCCCGAAGGCAGGATCATCGAGGTCACGGGGCCCAACGGGGCCGGGAAGTCAACGCTTCTGCGGCTGATCGCCGGGCTGCGGCGGCCGCAGCGCGGAACGGTATCGGCACGTCCGCCGACGGTCGGCTACGCGCCGGAGCGCTTCCCCACCGACCAGCCCTTCACCGCCCGCGCCTATCTCGCGCACGTCGCGGCGATGCGCCGGATCCCCGCCGACCGGATCGAGGACTGGGCCGAGCGGCTGGACTGCACCCCGCTGCTGGACGTGCGCCTTCCCGAGCTGTCCAAGGGCAGCGCGCACAAGGTCGGGCTCATTCAGGCGCTGCTGCCCGAGCCCGGCCTGCTCGTCCTGGACGAACCCTTCGCCGGGCTCGACGCCGCCACCCGCGGCGCACTCCCCGAGCTCCTCACCGGCCTCGCCAGGACCGGCACCACCGTGCTCGTCAGCGACCACCAGCGCGACCTCCGGGACCTCCCCGAGGTGGACCGGCTGCTGGTCACCGGGCATACCGTCACCGCGCACACCGGCACCGGCACCGGCACCGGGCACACCGAGGTCGAGTACACCGTCATCGAGGTCGTCGTGCCGACCCCCGAAGCGGCCCGGACCCGGGCCAGACTGCTCGCCGAAGGGTACGACGCCCGATGATCGCTCTCGCCCGGTTCCAGCTCGACGGCTACCTCAGGTCCCTGCGCGTCCTGCACCCGCTGATCGCCGTCGGGCTGATCCTGGTCATCTTCCTGTTCGACGGCCCGGGCGGACCGCACGCCGCCGACCTGGCCGTCGGATCATACGGCGACGTGGCCGCTTTCCTGTTCCCCGTCGCGGCCTGGGCCGCGCGCGGGCTGCTCGACACCGAGCCCGACGTGCAGCGCGACCTGTCCGCGCTCGCCGTCGGCGGCCGCGCGGCTCCCGCCGGCCTGCTCGCCGCCTACCTGGTCAACATCATCCTCGGCACGGCCCTGCTGCTGCCCGTGGTGATCCAGGGCGTCATGGTCGGGGTGCCCGCCGGGGCCACCCTGGCCGGGATCGCCCTCATGCTGCTCGTCGCCGTCCCCGCGACCCTGCTCGGCGCCTGGACCAGCCGCGCCGTCATCGCCTCCCAGGCCGTCTCGATCCTGGTCCTGCTCGGCGGCAGCGCCCTGATTCTCGTCCTCGGCCTGGGCCCCCTGTCCTGGCTGACCATCCCCATGATCACCTGGCTGCACGCCGCCCATCACGGGGCCGCCGCCTTCACCTCGGTCCTGCCCGGCGTGGCCGCCCAGACCCTCCTCTGGTCCGCCGTCACCGGCGCGGCCTACACGGCCAGAGGCATCCGCCGCTAGAGCCCGGCGCACAGCCGGCCGGCCTAAGGAGACCTTCTAGCGGTTGCTGCCCTGCTGGAGGTGTTCCAGGGCGGCGGCCAACTGGTCGAGGAAGGCGTCGACCTCGGACTCGTTGTAGCCGGGACCGAGGACGACAGAGCGGAACACCGACTCGCGCGCGTCCCTGGCGGTCACCGCGGCGGCGTCGCCGCGCAGTCCGGCGAGCACCCGTTCGAGGAAGGCGTCGACGTCGCGTTCGGCATAGCCGACCCGGACCCGGGAGACGCCGAACTCGGCCTCCTGGATCCAGCCGATCAACCAGCTGACCTGACCGCTGACCGTCTCGGTATAGGTGTCCTGGTCGCCGCGCTCGAACGCCTCAAGCTCCCGGACGTACTCGCTCAGGGCGTCGTCGACGGCCCTGCGGTCATAACCGCGCAGGACCGTGGACAGCCGGGCGGCCCTGAGCTCACTCACAGTGATCACGGGGGCGTCCGACGCGGCCCGGCCCACCGTGCGGTCGATGCGAGCGATCAGCGTGTCGACATCGTTGCCGAAATAGCCGCGTGCGCGGATCGGAAAGCGCGCCACGTGTCCCCCTCACCCTCTGCTTGGATCAGAGTGGCCTGCGCGGCCCCGGCTTTCAAGGGTTGGCCGCCTATTGGGCGGCGGCGGCGAGCTGACCGCAGGCCCCGTCGATCTCCCTGCCACGGGTGTCGCGGACCGTGACCGACACGCCGTGCGACTCCAGCCGGCGGACGAACTCGCGCTCGTCCTCGGGGCGGGAGGCCGTCCACTTGGAGCCCGGCGTCGGGTTGAGCGGGATCAGGTTGACGTGCACGAGCTTGCCCTTGAGGAGCCGGCCGAGCAGGTCGGCCCGCCAGGCCTGGTCGTTGATGTCCTTGATCAGGGCGTACTCGATGGAGACCCGGCGGCCGGTCCTGGCCGCGTAACCCCAGGCGGCCTGGAGCACCTCGCGGACCTTGAACCTGGTGTTGATCGGCACCAGGGTGTCGCGGAGCTCGTCGTCGGGGGCGTGCAGCGACACCGCCAGCCGGACGGACATGTTCTCGGCGGTGAGCTTCTCGATCGCCGGGACCAGCCCGACCGTCGACACCGTCACGCCCCGCTGGGAGATCCCCAGGCCGTCCGGTGACGGGTCGGTGATCCGACGCACTGCGTTGAGGACCGTGCGGTAGTTCGCGAGCGGCTCGCCCATCCCCATGAAGACGATGTTGCTGACCCGCCCGGGACCACCGGCGATGTCACCCCGGTTGAGAGAGCGCTGACCTGCGGCGACCTGTTCGACGATCTCGGCGGTCGACAGGTTACGGGTCAGCCCGGCCTGGCCGGTGGCGCAGAACGGGCAGTTCATGCCGCAGCCGGCCTGCGAGGACACGCACACGGTGACCCGGTCGGGGTACCGCATCAGCACCGACTCGAACAGGACTCCGTCGAAGGCCTTCCAGACCGTTTTGTGGGTCTTGCCGCCGTCGCACGCCAGCTCCTTGATCGGAGTCAGCAGGGTCGGCATCAGCTCGCCGACCAGCTTCTCGCGGAGCGCGGCCGGCAGGTCGGGCATGTCCGCCGGGTTGTCGACGAGGCGGTTGAAGTAGTGGCGGGACAACTGGTCGGCCCGGAAGGCCTTCTCGCCCAGTTCCACGACGGCCTCGCGCCGCTCGGCGGCGTTGAGGTCGGCGAGGTGGCGCGGCGGCTTGGAGCGGCGCGGACCTGCGAAGACGAGCTGGCCTGGCGTGGGCGGAGTGGCGGCTTCCGGTTCAGACATGATGCCTCCAGTGTGTCAAACGCCAGGCGATGCCTCAGCCGAGCGGGGTGTAGGAGCCCGAGTAGAAGACGTTGGAGGAGCTGGTGAAGACCTCCAGCAGGATCCAGACCACCGGGGCCGCGATCAGCAGGGAGTCGAGCCGGTCCATGACGCCGCCGTGGCCGGGCAGCAGCGTGCCCAGATCCTTGACGCCCAGGTCGCGCTTGATCATCGACTCGATCAGGTCACCGACGGTCGCGGTGACCACGACGCACGCCCCGACGATCACGCCCTGCCACCAGTGGGCGTCCAGTAGCCAGGTGAGCAGCCAGGCGCCGACGGCCATGCAGGTCACGGCGGACCCGGCAAAGCCCTCCCAGGTCTTCTTGGGGCTGATGGTCGGTGCGAACTTGTGCTTGCCGAAGTAGGCCCCGACGAAGAACCCGCCGATGTCGCTGGCCACCGTCACGGCCACGAAGACCACGATCCGCCTTGACCCGTCGCCGGGCCAAAGCATCAGCATCGTGAAGGCCGCGAGGAACGGCAGGTAGAGCAGGGTGAACAGGCTCCCCGTGACATCCCGCACGTAACCCTCGGCACCGTCGCGCATTCGCCAGATCAGGACGACCAGCACCGTGAGACCCAGTGCCGTGACCAGCCCTGCGGTGCCGCGCAGATAGGCGGCCACCAGCATGGCGACGCCGCCGATCCCCACCGGGCCCAGCGGGATCCTGATGTTCCGGGCGGCGAACCCGCCGCTGAGCTCGCGCAGCGCGACACCGCCGAACAGGATCAGCACCGGGATGAAGAGCTGGCGGTGCCACGCCAGCGAACCGATGACGAGGGCCGCCAGGCCCAGTCCCACCCCGACGGCGACAGGGACGTTCCGGCCCGGATTGCGCTTCTTGCCCTGTTCCTGGGCCGGATCTTTCGTCACCTAGACCTCGAGCAGTTCTGCCTTCTTGTGCTCGAGCAGGGAGTCGATGCCGGCGACGTACTTCTTTGTCGCGTCGTCGAGTTCCTTCTCGGCACGTCTGACGTCGTCCTCGCCCGCTTCGCCGTCCTTCTGCAGCTTGTCGAGCGTGTCGTTCGCCTTGCGGCGGATGTTGCGGATGGAGATCTTGCTGTCCTCCGCCTTGCCGCCCGCGATCTTGACGTACTCCCTGCGGCGCTCCTCCGACAACTCGGGGAACACCACCCGGATGATCGAGCCGTCGTTGCTGGGGTTGACGCCCAGGTCACTGTTGCGGATCGCCCGCTCGATCGCCGACATCGACGACTTGTCGAACGGCTGGATCACGACCATGCGCGGTTCGGGCGACAGGAACGAGGCCAGCTGGTTGACCGGGGTCAGCGAGCCGTAGTACTCGACCACGATCTTGTTGAACATCGCGGGGGTGACCCGGCCGGTACGAATGCCGGCGAAGTCCTCCTTGGCGACCGCGACCGCCTTCTCCATCTTCTCCTCGGCTTCGAGGAGGATGTCGTCGATCACTGCTCTGACTCCCGTCGAGTTGCGAAGTGCCTAGTCTTCGGCAGGGCTGACGAGGGTGCCGATCTTCTCGCCTCGTACCGCCCGCACGATATTTCCCTGCCCCATCAGGTCGAACACCACGATGGGAAGTCCATTGTCCATGCACAGGCTGATTGCGGTCGCGTCCATGACCTTCAGGCCGCGCCGCAGGACCTCAACGTAGTCCAGGTGATCAAATCGGACCGCGTCCGGGGTGGTCCGGGGATCCGCGTCGTACACGCCGTCGACCTGGGTGCCCTTGAGCACCACGTCCGCGCCGATCTCCAGCGCCCGCTGGGCGGCGCAGGTGTCGGTGGAGAAGAACGGCTGGCCGAGACCGGCCCCGAAGATGACCACGCGGCCCTTCTCCAGGTGCCGCACGGCCCGGCGCGGGATGTAGGCCTCGGCGACCTGGCCCATCGTGATCGCGGTCTGTACCCGGGTGGCGAGCCCGATCCGCTCCAGGAAGTCCTGCAGAGCCAGACAGTTGACCACCGTGGACAGCATGCCCATGTAGTCGCCGCGCGCCCGGTCCATGCCCTGCTCGGACAGCTGCGCGCCGCGGAACATGTTGCCCCCGCCGCAGACCACCGCGACCTGGACGCCCTCGTTGACGGCCTCCTGGATCGCCTCGGCGATGTGCTGGAGCACGGCAGGGTCGATGCCGAGCGGCTGGCCACCGGCGAACGCCTCACCCGACAGCTTGAGGAGAACCCGCTTCCAACTGTGACTGTGGACCTGGACAGCCGAAGAGGCCGCCGTCGTGTCAGTGGTTGATTTCTCTGGCACGGCGACGGCCTCCCTGGTATTGCTCACGTACGGTTACTCACTTCGGTGGGTACGGGTCGTCAGGACTGGCCGACCTTGAAGCGCGCGAAGCGGGTCACCTTGACGTCCGCTTCCTGCAGGACCTTCGCGATCGTCTTCTTGTTGTCCTTGACGAACGCCTGCTCGAGCAGCACGAAGTCACGGAAGTAGGCGTTGACCCGACCTTCGGTGATCTTCGCGATCGCGGCTTCGGGCTTGCCCTCGTCGCGCGTCATCTGCTCGGCGAGCGCCCGCTCCTTCTCGATCGTCTCCGCCGGGATCTCGTCCCGGGTGAGGTACCTCGGAGACATGGCCGCGATCTGCTGGGCGATGTCCCGGGCGATCTCGGCGTTCTCCTTGTCGAGCTCGACCAGGACACCGGTGGTCGGCGGCAGCTGCGGGTCGGACTTGTGCAGGTAGCTCGCCACGAACGCGCCCTTGAAGTGCGCGAAGCGGCCCAGCTCCAGCTTCTCGCCGATCAGCGCGCTGTTCTCCTCGATCAGGGTCTTGACGGTCTTGCCCGGCTCGATCTCGGCGGCCAGCAGTTCGGCCTGGTTCGTCGCGTCGCTCTTGGCGGCGAACAGGACGATCTTGTTGGCAAGGGCGATGAAGCCCTCGTTCTTGGCCACGAAGTCGGTCTCGCAGTTGAGCTCGAGCAGCGTGCCGTCGCCGGAACCGTCGAAGAACTCGATGACCAGGCCGTTGCCGGCGGTCCGTTCAGCGCGCTTGCCGACGTCCTTGGCACCCGCGAGGCGCAGGATCTCGACGGCCCTGTCGAAGTCGCCGTCGGATTCGACGAGCGCGTTCTTGCAGGCCATCATGCCCGAGCCGGTCAGCTCACGGAGCTTCTTGACTTCGGCAGCGGAAAAGTTCGCCATGTCTGTCTTTCTCTCTCGTCGCGTCGGGGAGGTGACTACTCGGCGGCCTTGGCCTCGGCCACGGGGGCCTCAGCGGCGGGGGCCTCAGCGGCGGGCGCCTCGGCAGCGGGGGCTTCGACGGGTGCGGCTTCGGCGGGAGCCTCGACCTCGGCGGCGGGGGCCTCTGCTGCCGGAGCCTCGACGACCTCGGCCTCAGCCGCGGGGGCCTCGGCGGGAGCGTCTTCGGCCTTCTTGCCCTCGAGAAGCTCCCGCTCCCACTCGGCGAGCGGCTCGACGGCCTCGGTGGCCTTGTCGGAGCCGTCCTTGGCACCCGAGCGGGCCAGCAGGCCGTCGGCGACGGCGTCGGCCACGACGCGGGTCAGGATGCTGACGGCGCGGATCGCGTCGTCGTTGCCCGGGATCGGGAAGTCGACCTCGTCGGGGTCGCAGTTGGTGTCGAGGATCGCGACGACGGGGATGTTGAGCTTCTTCGCCTCGGAGATGGCGATGTGCTCCTTCTTGGTGTCCACGATCCACACCGCGCTGGGAACGCGCGCCATGTCACGGATACCGCCCAGGGTGCGCGCGAGCTTGTCCTTCTCGCGGCGGAGCCCGAGGAGCTCCTTCTTGGTCATGCCCGAGCCGGCCACGTCGTCGAAGTCCATGACCTCGAGCTCCTTCATGCGCTGGAGCCGCTTGTGGACGGTCGAGAAGTTGGTGAGCATGCCGCCCAGCCAGCGCTGGTTGACGTAGGGCATGCCGACGCGGGTCGCCTGCTCGGCGATGGCCTCCTGGGCCTGCTTCTTCGTGCCGACGAAGAGGATCGACCCGCCGTGGGCGACGGTGGCCTTGATGAACTCGAAGGCGCGGTCGATGTGGGCCAGCGACTGCTGG
>JBDSTJ010000582.1:0-2869 GCA_039928335.1 Streptosporangiaceae bacterium
TTGCCTCAAAGAAATCCTCAACGAGGATCATGCAAGACAGAACCGAAGTCCTGCCCTATTTGGCACTGACTTTTAGCACGCTGTTGAGTTCTCAAGAAACGGACCGCACCGGACTACTCACCCTTGCGGGCTTTCTCCGTTGCGGTGGTTCTAATTTAGCAGACCCTGTGAGGCTGTCAAATTCGAACCATTCCATCAACACCATTCCGAACTCCCGGCAATGCAGTAGCTCACCTGGAGATTTTCTGGTGGTTTTCCCATCGGGCCGGCCGCCGCGATCCACAGACCGCCAGGCGTCCCGCACCCCGTTGGGCACAAGAGAGAACACTACCCGCTCCCTCGTCCTGGGTCAACCTCAGACCGCGAGCAGAAACCTGTCGTCCTCGATCCCCTGGAGGATCGTTTCGGCGGTGACCTGAGAGGTGAGGCGGGTGGAGTCGAGCACGTGGCCTTCGAGCGCACCAAGCTCGGCGAACTGGCGGTAGAGGGAGCGGATGGGCTCGGGGTCGGTGAGCGCCCCTTCGCCTCGGCCGGTGGCCCTGCTCAGGACGGTGTTCTGGTCCGGGCGCAGGACGACGTAGTGGAGCGGGATCGCGCGGGCCGATGCGGCGGTGCGAAACACGTCGATGAACCAGGGGCCGAGTACCCCGTCGCACACGACCTGGTAGCCGGCGTCGGCGTAGCCGAAGGCCGCGTCGGCGACGATGCCGATGACGGTGCGGTTCTGCTGCCGGGCTTCCGGCAGGTAGGGCGGGATGCGCCGCTTGCGGATGAAGTCCCAGAAGTCGTCGGCGCTGAGCAGCACGCTGGCGGCCAGGCTGTCGGCCAGGAGCCGACCAACGGTGCTCTTGCCCGCTCCCGGGGGGCCGGTGAGGACGACGACCATCCCGGGCCCGCGGGGCAGGCTCAGGTCGTCGGTGCTCGACTGACTATCGATCGTCATCCTTGTTGTTCTACCCGATCGGGGTACCGCCCCGGTCCACGGAAGGCCGTCCGACACATGACGTTATGGTCACTGTCGTCTCAGGACGGTCAGATGATCGGCGGGCGGCCGATGCGCGCCATCCGCCAGGCGGTGCGCCACCTGATGGGTCGGCGTGGCCCGCTGGGAGTACGCCAGCCTTCGACGAAGCCCTTGAACCAGGGCCGCAGCGCCTTGGGGCTGCGCTCGCGCAGGACCGTCATGCTGATCCAGACCCCGATGTAGGTGATCGCCAGCGGCCAGGGCAGGTTGCGCTTGGCCAGCCACACCCGGTTGCGGGCGTTGTAGCGGTAGAACATCGCGTGCCGCGTCGGCAGGACCGCCGGATGGCACATGACCGCTGAGGCGTCATAGGTGATCCGGAAGCCGGCGTCCATGGCCTGCCAGGCCAGGTCGGTCTCCTCGTGGGCGTAGAAGAAGTCCGCAGGGAGCCCGCCGGCCGCGTCGAAGGCGGTGCGGCGCATCGCGCAGGCTCCGCCCAGGAACGTGGTGACCTCGGAGGACCGGTCCGGGTCCCCCGCGCGGAGCCGGGGCACGTGCCGGCGCTGGCCGGGACCACCCTCGGGGTCCTTGACCTGGAACGACACGATGCCGAGCTTCGGGTCGGCGGCGAAGGAGTCCGCCAGGTGACGGCCCAGCTCCAGCGAGGGGTAGTAGCCGTCGTCGTCGAGGAAGAAGATCAGCTCGCCGGTGGAGGCGGCGACGCCCTCATTGCGGCCGCCGGGGATGCCGAGGTTCGCCGGGAGCCGGACCAGCCGTACCCGGGAGTCGTCGATCGGCGGCGACCACTCGCCGGGGATCCCGTTGGCGACAAGGATCACCTCGACGTCGACGTTCTTCTGGTCGAGCGCGCTGCGGATGGACCGGTCGAGTTCGACCGGCCGGTTCCCCATGGTCAGGACAACGACAGACAGCACCGGGGGTTCCCTACGTGAGACGGCGTGAGGCGACGATGCTGACCAGATGCAGCACGGTCTGCAGGGCGGCGACGGCGGCGACCGCCGCGCACAGGATCCGGGTGGCGCCGGGGTCGAAGGACACCAGGGCGTCGATCACCGCGGCGGCCAGGATCAGCAGGGACAGTTCGACGGCGCCGATGATCCGGTGCAGTTTGAGCATCGAGGCGGCCTGCCGGGCGAGTGCGAGGCCGTTGGAGGTCGGGCGCAGGGCGCGGTCACCGCCGTCGGGTTCGGTGGGCAGCCCGGACTTGGCCCGTGCCACGACGACATTGTCGGTCTCGGCCTTGATCAGCGCCGCGCCGAGGGCGGCGACCAGTCCGAGCTCGACCCAGCCGCCGTTGGACCAGGAGCCCTGGGCCCGCAGGCCCAGCCCGATGAGGAGCGCGATCTCGGAGAAGTAGTGGCCGATCCGGTCGAGGAAGATCCCGGCGACCGAGGTCTTGCCGGTCACCCGGGCCATCTCGCCGTCGGAGCAGTCCAGGACCAGGTAGAGCTGGACGAGGAAGGCCCCGACGAGGGCGCTGACCAGGCCGGTGCCGAGAGAGACCACGAAACCTGCCCCTACCCCGCAGAGGATCATGAGGTAGGTGGCCTGGTTCGGCGACAGCCCGGCCCGGAGGCCGACCCACGCAAGGTACGGGGAGATCGCGCGGCCGTAGAGGCGGCCGGCCCAGTGCTCCTCGTTCCTGCGGTCCTTCAGCCCGGGGGGCTGACCGACGGAACGGATTTCGGCGATGGTGTACGGGGTCCGAGCAGGCATGTCAGCTTCCGTACTCCCGGATGAAGGATTCGACAGCACCACGGGCGGCCGATTCGGAGAGGTTGAGGTATTCCAGGACCGTGTAACGCCCCGGCCGGGTCGAGGGGGCGAACAGCACGGCCTCGGTGACCTGCTGGGCCGACAGTCCGACGTCGCCGGGGACGAGGG
>JBDSTJ010000583.1:0-5975 GCA_039928335.1 Streptosporangiaceae bacterium
ACCTCGTGGACGCTGGTCTCGGCCCTCAGCGAGTCCGCGGTCCGGCCGGACCTGCGCCCGGTCGCCGACCCGACCCTCAGGAGCGAACTCGACACCGTGGTGGCCCGGCGCGGCGCGCTGCTGCGGCTGACCCCGATGACGATCCTCGGGGCCTGCCTGCTGGGGCTGGTGCTGCTCGGCGGCGACTGGCACTATGCGGTGTTCCCGTTCATGCTGGTCGCCTTCCTGGCCAACGTGTTCACCGACGACCTGCGCCGGGCCAGGGCCCTGCGCAGACGGCAGGACCGTTATCTGACGGTCGAGGCGTTCGACGCCCAGGCGGCCGGCCTGCTCGCCCGGGTCCAGCGCGCGGGCGACGCGGTCCGGGAGTCCACGGTCATCAGGGAGGGGCTGCTCGACGGGATCGACACCCAGGTCGAGCTGCCCCGGCAGGAATGGGAGATCGCCCAGGTCCTGGCCCGGCAGACCAGGCTGCGGCGTGACCAGGACGCGATGACCCTGGTGCCCGAGGTCGCCGCGGCCCTGGAGCCGCTGCGGGACAAGCTCGACCTGTCGGTCGAGGCGGTGACCCGGCGGGTCGTCGCGCTGGAGCGCTATGCGCTGCGGACCCGGGAGGCCGACGCCGCCTACCGGGCCTGCCGCCAACTGGAGGATCTGGCGGCACACGCCCACGAGTACGACGAACTGCTGGCCGACACGGTCCGGGACGACCTGGCCATCCCGGCCATCGACCGGCTCACCGAGCAGAGCGACCAGTTGGTGCAGACCCTGCAGTTCCGGCTGGCGGCCGCCTCGGACGCCGCCCTCGACCTGCCCTCCCCCGGGACGTCCGGGACGTCCGGGACGTCCGGTCGGGGGAGGGACCAGGACGGTCAGGAACCGTAGACCGGGTCCGGGGCGGGAGCCTCAGCGAGGAGCTTGTCGACGGCGGAGCCGACCTCGGCGGGGTCCCATCGCTGGCCCCGGTCGACGCGCGGGCCGTGCCGCCAGCCGTCGGCGACGCCGATGACGCCGCCCTCGACCTCGAAGACCCTGCCGGTGACGTGCCCCGACCCGGCGCTGCCCAGCCAGGCCACCAGCGGGGAGACGTTGCCGGGGTGCATGGCGTCGAACCCGATGTCGGGCTTGGCCATCATCGAGGCGAAGACGTCCTCGGTCATCCGGGTCCTGGCGGCGGGGGCGATCGCGTTGACGGTCACGCCGTAGCGGCCCATCTCGGCGGCCGCGATCAGGGTCAGCGTGGCGATGCCGCCCTTGGCCGCGCCGTAGTTGCCCTGGCCGATGCTGCCGAGCAGGCCCGCGCCGGAGGAGGTGTTGATGACGCGCGCCTGGACCTGCCGGCCGGCTTTGGACTCCTCCCGCCAGTAGGCCCCGGCGTGCCGCAGCGGCGCGAAGTGGCCTTTCAGGTGGACCCGCACGACGTCGTCCCATTCGGCCTCGCTCATCGAGACCAGCATCCGGTCCCGGACGAAGCCGGCGTTGTTGACCAGGACGTGCAGACCGCCGAAGGCGTCGACGGCGGTGCGGACCAGCGACTGCGCGCCGTCCCAGGAGGCGATGTCGTCGGCGTGGGCGACGGCCTCGCCGCCCAGGGCCCTGATCTCCTCGACCACGGACTGGGCGATGTCGCTGGTCCGGTTTCCGGCCCCGTCCAGCTGGACGCCTAGGTCGTTGACGACGACCCTGGCGCCCTGGCGGGCGAACTCCAGGGCGTGTTCCCGGCCGATACCCCGGCCCGCCCCGGTCACGATCACTACCCGGCCTTCACAGATCATTTTCATTCCTTCGCTGGACGATGTAGGACCACGCCGGCTGCTCGCCACCGCCGTCGACGGTGAGGGTGCTGCCGGTGATGTAGGGCTCGTCGCCGAGGAACAGGCAGGCCCTGGCGACGTCGGCGGGCACCGCCATCCGGCCGGCCGGGACGGTCGCCTGGACCGCCTTGAACGCCTCGGCCCCGCCGTAGTGCTCGGCCTGGTCCTCGCCGGACTCGACCAGGCCGACGACGAGGCTGTTGACCCGGACCTTGGGTGCCCATTCGGCGGCCAGGCAGGCCGCCAGGTGGTGCAGGCCGGCCTTGGCCGCGCCGTAGGCGGCGGTGCCCGGCGACGGCCGGACGCCACTGACGCTGCCGATCATGATGATCGCGCCCTCGTCCATCACGTGGTAGGCCGCCTGGGCGATGTGCAGGGGGCCGATCAGGTTGAGTTCGATCACCCGGGTGTGCAGCCGGGGCGAGGCGTCGGCGGCCATCGCGTACGGGCCCCCGCCCGCGTTGTTGACCACGACGTCGAGCCGGCCGTGCCGGTCGACGACTGCGGCGATCATGCGGGCCACGTCGTCGGGGTCGCGGACGTCGCAGGCGAGGAAGGACACACCGTCCGGTAGTTCGCCGGGGTCCTTCCTGGCGCACACGACCACGTCGGCCCCGGCGTCGCGGAAGGCCTGCGCGATCGCCGCGCCGATGCCCTTCGTACCCCCGGTGACCAGCACCGTCCTGCCTGAGTAGTCATGCGTGACCGTCATCGCCGCTCCCCCTTCCATGCCTGCGTGCCGAGCCCCGGGGTCCGGGGTCCGCCGCCGGAATCCGGCCGGATGCCGCATGCTACGGTACCAAGCAAGCGTTAGGTAAACACTGTTGAGGGTGGGGTATGGGGATCACGCATCAGGTGGCCGCTCCCGGGATCGCCGAGGTCGTCGTCGACGTGCCGCCGGTGAACGCGCTGACGGTCCAGGGCTGGTACGACCTGGCCGACGCGGTCACACAGGCCGGCCGCGACCCCGAGGTGCGCGTCGTCGTGCTGCGGTCCGAAGGCCGGGGCTTCAATGCCGGCGTCGACATCAAGGAGATGCAGGCGACCGAGGGCTTCGAGGCTCTGCTCGGCGCGAACAAGGGCTGCTATGCCGCCTTCGCCGCGGTCTATGACTGCGAGGTTCCGGTGATCGCCGCGGTCAACGGGTTCTGCCTGGGCGGCGGGATCGGCCTGGTCGGCAACTCCGACATCATCGTCGCCTCCGACGACGCCACCTTCGGGCTCCCCGAGGTGAACCAGGGCGCGCTGGGCGCGGCCACCCACCTGGCCCGGCTGGTGCCGCAGCACCTGATGCGGGCCATGGTCTACACGACCCAGACCGCCACCGCCCGGCAACTGCACGCCTACGGCTCCGTCCACGCGGTCGTGCCGCGCGCCGAACTGCGCGAGAAGGCGTTCGAGGTCGCGGCGCAGATCGCCGACAAGGACCCGTACGTCATCCGGCGGGCCAAGGAGTCCCTCAACGGGATCGACCCGGTCGACGTCAAGCGGTCCTACCGGTACGAGCAGGGCTTCACCTACGAACTGAACCTCGCCGGGGCGGGCGACAAGCACCGCGACGCGTTCGTGGCCAAGAAGAAGGAGAGCTGATGGGCGTCCAGATGACCATCGAAGAGATCGTCGGCTCCCTGGAGAGCGGGATGACGATCGGGATCGGCGGCTGGGGATCACGCCGCAAGCCCATGGCCCTGGTCCGGGCGATCTGCAACTCCGACCTGACCGACCTGACGATCGTGTCCTACGGCGGCGCGGACGTCGGGCTGCTGTGCGCCTACGGCAAGGTCCGCAAACTCCTCGCCCCGTTCGTCACGCTCGACTCGATCGCGCTGGAGCCGCACTTCCGGATCGCGCGGCAGAACGGGACCATCGAGTTCGCCGAGTACGACGAGGGCATGTTCATGTTCGGCCTCTACGCGGCCGCGCACAACCTGCCGTTCCTGCCGACCCGGGCCGGCCTCGGCTCGGACGTGCTCCGGGTCAACCCGGACATCAAGACGATCATCGACCCGTACGGCGCGGAGGAACTCGTCGCGGTCCCGGCGCTGACGATGGACGTGGCGCTGGTGCACCTCAACCGCGCCGACGCCCGCGGCAACGCGATGTACCTCGGCTCCGATCCCTACTTCGACGACCTGTACGCCAAGGCCGCCGACCGCACCTACGTGAGCTGCGAGCGGCTGGTGGACACCGCCGACCTCCTCAAGGAGGGCCCGGTCCAGTCGCTGCTGGTCAGCCGCGCCCAGGTCGCCGGGGTGGTCGAGACCCCCAACGGCTCCCACTTCACCACCGGTGACACCGACCGGCGGGACGAGAGGTTCCAGAAGCTGTACGTCGAGTCGGCGACCGACCCGGCCAGATGGGCCGAGTTCAGAGCCAGGTTCCTCGACGGTGACGAGGCCGCTTACCAGGACGCCGTTGGCGTGTGGAAGGAGTCGCAGTGACCACGAGGGCCGAAGTATGCGCGGTCGCCTGCGCCGAGCTGTTCCGCGGCGACGGAGAGATCGTCGCCGCCGCCGTCGCCGGGATGACCCCCGCGCTCGGCGCGCGCCTGGCGCGCTCCACGTTCGAACCGGGGCTGCTGACCACCGACGGCGGACCGAACCTCACGGCCGGGCCGGTGCCGCTGGGCGCCCCCGCCGGTGAGATCGAGGGCTGGCTGCCGTTCCGCGACCACCTGTGGCTGGTCGCCAACGGCAAGCGGCACGTGGTCATGGGCCCGTCCCAGATCGACCGGTACGGCAACTGCAACATCTCCAACATCGGCGACTGGGCCAAACCCAAGTCCCAGCTGCTGGGCTCGCGCGGAGCACCGGGCAACACCCGCTGCAACACCACGAGCTTCTGGGTGCCCAAGCACTCCCCCCGGGTCTTCGTGGAGAAGGTCGACTTCGTCAGCGGCGTCGGCACCGACCGGGGCGCGTTCGAGCTCCGCGGGATCGTCACGAACCTGGCCGTGCTCGACTTCGACTCCCCCGACCGGCGGCTGCGGCTCAGGTCCGTGCACCCCGGGGTGAGCGTCGAGGACGTGGTGGCCGCGACCGGCTTCGAGCTCGCCGTCACCGGCGAGGTCCCCGAGACCCGGCTGCCCACCGACGAGGAACTCCACCTCATGCGCGAGGTCCTCGACCCCAAGGGCTTCCGTGAGCGCGAGGTGCCCGCGTGAGGACCGCGCTCACCGAACTGACCGGCATCAGGTACCCGATCGTGCAGACCGGCATGGGGTACGTCGCCGGAGCACGCCTGGCCGCGGCCACCTCGGCGGCGGGCGGGCTCGGCATCATCGCCGCCTCCACCATGACGATCGAGGAGATGGCCAAGGCCATCCACTCGGTCAAGGACCGTACCGACGCGCCGTTCGGGGTCAACATCCGGTCCGACGCCGACGACGCCCGGGAGCGCGCCGATCTCATGATCAAAGAGGGTGTACGGGTCGCCTCGTTCGCCCTCGCGCCGACCCAGGAGCTGATCGGCAGGCTCAAGGACGCCGGCGTGGTCGTGGTGCCGTCGATCGGCGCCCGCAGGCACGCCGAGAAGGTCGCCGCGTGGGGCGCCGACGCCGTGATCGTGCAGGGCGGTGAGGGCGGTGGCCACACCGGGGCCGTGCCGACGACCGTGCTGCTGCCCGACGTGGTCGACGCCGTGGACATCCCCGTCATCGCGGCGGGCGGGTTCTTCAACGGGCGCGGGCTGGTCGCAGCGCTGTCCTTCGGGGCGGCCGGGATCGCGATGGGCACCCGGTTCCTCCTCACCTCCGACTCCCCGGTGGGTGAGGACGTCAAGCAGGTCTACCTGGGCAAGTCGGTGCGCGACACGGTCGTCACGACCAGGGTCGACGGCGTGCCGCACCGGGTCCTGACCTCCGACCTCGTGGCCTCGCTGGAGTCGGCGGGACCGGTCCGCGGCCTGGTCAGAGCCGGACTCAACGGTGCGAGATTCAAGAAGCTGTCCGGCCTGACCTGGGGACAGATGATCCGCGAAGGCCGGCGGATGAAGCACGGCCGGGAGCTCACCTGGGCTCAGGTCCTGATGGCGGGCAACACTCCGATGCTGCTCAAGGCCGCCATGGTCGACGGCAGGGCCGACCTCGGCGTGATGGCCTCCGGCCAGGTCGTCGGGCTCATCGACGACCTGCCGACCTGCGCGGAACTGATCGAGCGCATC
>JBDSTJ010000584.1:0-2969 GCA_039928335.1 Streptosporangiaceae bacterium
CACCCAAGGTCCTGATCGCCGACGAGCCGTCCCTGGGCCTCGCACCCATGATCGTCCAGCAGGTGTACGAGCTGTTCGGCGAGCTGCGCGACCAGGGGGTCGCGCTGCTGATCGTCGAGGAGAAGGCCAAGGAGGTCCTCGAACTGGCCGACACGGTGGCGTACATGAGCGGCGGCCGGATCACCTGGTCCGGCCCCCGGTCCGAAGTGAACGTCGACCAGCTGACCGACGCCTATCTGGGGATCCACACATGAGCCTGAAGATCGACAAGGTCAGCGTCCGGTTCGGGGGCATCCATGCGCTGAGCGAGGTGGAGTTCGCGGTGGAGCGGGGCGGGACCTACGGGGTCATCGGGCCCAACGGGGCGGGCAAGACCACGCTGTTCGACGTGATCACCGGGATCCGCAAGCCGACCGCCGGTTCGGTCCAGGTCGGCGGCGCGGACGTGACCGGTGACAACGCGGTCAAACGCGCGCGCAACGGCCTGGCCCGCACCTTCCAACGGCCCCAGGTCTTCGGCAGGCTGACCGTGCTCGAGAACGTCCTCACCGCACTGGAGTGGCACGGCGGCGGGGGCGGCCTCACCGCCGACCTGCTGTCCCTGCCGGCCCGCCGCAGGCACGAGAAAGACCGGCGCGAGCAGGCCGCCGAGGCGTTGCGGCAGTGCGGCATCGACGGCCTGGCCGGACTGTACGCCGCGGAGTTGCCGATCGGGCAGCGCCGGATGGTCGAGCTGGCCCGTGCCGTCGTCGACCGGCCGTCGGTGCTGCTGCTGGACGAGCCCACCTCGGGCCTGGACGGCGAGCAGGCTGCCCTGTTCGCCGAGGTCATCAAGACCCTCGACGCGACGATCCTGCTGGTGGAGCACGATGTCGGCTTCGTAATGGAGGCCTGCGAGCGGATCGTGGTACTGAACCTCGGCAGGGTCATCGCCCAGGGCACCCCGGCGGAGGTACGGGTGGATCCGGCCGTCCGGGCCGCCTATCTGGGATGAGGCGCGGTGTTGGAGATGGCGTGTTGGAGATGGGCGCTGAGCTCGGTTTGTCCGAGCTGCGCCGGTGAACTGGTGGTCCGTCCGCGACGCGAGCAGCCCGTCCTCTAGAATGATGTTCGGTTCTGGAGTTCGGGAGTTCGGGAGTGCGGATGGTGGAGTGCGGATGACGGGCGCCAAGGCAGCGATGGACCGGGTCTTCGTCGCCCGTGAACGGCACACCGTCGACACCGACCAGGCGGAGGTGCTGGCGACCCTGGCCCAGCAGGTCCGCGAGCTCAACCATGCGGTGATCCACACCGACCTGCCCGCGGCGGAGCTCGCGGAGGTCACGGGCCTGCTGGCCGGCCTCACCGACCGGCTCAACGCCCAGGCGCGGGACCGGCCGCCGGTCGCCGCCGTCGGCGCCAACGGCATGATCCGGCAGCTGGCCTCGCCGGTGAGCGGCCGGCTCAACCCCATCGCGCCGCCGATCCAGATCACCGCCCTGCCCGGAGGTGTCACCCGGACCGTCTTCACGCTCGGCGACCTCTACGAGGGCCCGCCGACGTTCGTGCACGGCGGGGTCTCGGCGCTCGTCCTCGACGAGCTGCTCGGCAACGCCGCCGCCGCCAACGGCACGCCCGGCATGACCGCGACCCTGGATCTGCGCTACCGCCGCCCCACTCCGCTGGGGGTCCCGCTGACCGCCGAGGCCAGGACGGACCGGGTCGACGGCCGCAAGACCTTCGTCAACGCCTGGATCAAGAACCCCGAGGGCCAGATCACGATCGAGGCCTCGGCGATGTTCATCATGCCCCGGCGCTGAGCCTGCCGCCCGGATCGGGCCGGCCGCGCGACAATCACAGCATGGACGAGGACGAGCAGGATCGCCCGGCGCTGAGCGCCGGGGCGGTGGCCCGCCTGCTCGGCATGGCGGTCACCACGCTGCGCAGCTGGGACCGGCGCTACGGCCTCGGGCCGTCGGAGCGTTCGGACGGCGGCCACCGCCGCTACACGCCGCAGGACCTGGCCCGGCTCCGGACCGCCCGGCGGATGATCTTCGACGGGGTCCCTGCGGCCGAGGCCGCCAGGGCCGTCCTGCTGGACCGCGAACCCGACCCGGCGGCGGGGGCCGCACCCAGCGGCGGCCGCACGATCCCGGTCGGCAAGGCCGGGGCCGCCGCACGCGGCCTGGCCAGGGCGGCGGTGGCGCTCGACACCGAGGGCATGATCGCCGTCGTGACCGCGCATCTGCGCGCCCACGGGACGGTGGCGACCTGGGAGCAGCTGCTCACCCCGGTCCTGGTCGGGATCGGTCTGCGGTGGCAGGAGACCCGCGGGGAGTATGTCGAGGTCGAGCATCTGCTGTCCTGGTGCATCTCCTCGGCTCTGCGCGCCTCGATCCAGGACGCCGGCCCGCCGGCCTCCTCGCGCTATGTCGTGTTGGCGGGTGCCCCCGAGGAACAGCACACCCTGGCCCTGGAGGCCCTGGCCGCCGCGCTGGCACACAGCGGCACCCCCGTCCGGTTCCTGGGACCCCGCGTCCCGGTGGCCGCGCTGGCCGCGACGATGGAACGGCTGGATCCGGCCTGGACGGTCGTCTGGTCGCAGACTCCGCAGAGCGCCGATCCGGGGCTGTTCGCCCGGCTCGGCCGACCCGCGAACGTCCTCGCGGCGGGGCCCGGCTGGGCTGCCGGGGCCCCGCTCGTGGCCGGGGACCTGCGGGGCGCGCTCCGGGTCCTGACTCGGCCCTGAGAAGGCAAAATGCTGGTTGCATAGGTTCTGCATCGATTTCTTCGGGTACACAGGATGGGGAGATAGAGGGACGGACAGACGCGAGCGAAAGGGCAGTGCCGCACATGACCGCATCGATTCATCCGAATCCGACCTACGACCGGGTTCCGCGACCGGTTTCCGAGAACGGCCACCCGCACGGCAAGCGCAGCTCGTGGTTCCTGGTGGCCGCCGTGATCACCGCGTTCGGCCTGGGCGGGAT
>JBDSTJ010000585.1:0-11509 GCA_039928335.1 Streptosporangiaceae bacterium
CTCGGTCAGCGGGTCGGTGAAGGTCTCGAGGTGGCCGCTGGCCTTCCTGCACTCCTGGACCCGGCGGCTGCACCGGCTCCACTACAGGTCCGGCATCTACAGCAGCGCGGGGTCGGGCATCCGGGACGTCGGCGAGGCCACCGGGATCACCAAGCCCAACGCGATCTGGTTCGGCCAGTGGGACGGCGAGGCGAAGACCTCGGGCAGCGGGTACTTCCCCGACAACTGGTGGGCGAGCCACCGCCGGATCAAGCAGTACCGGGGCGGACACACCGAGGAACACGGCGGAATCAAGCTCAATGTGGACAGCAACATCGTCGACGGGCTCGTCTACTGACGGTGACATGAGCTGGGCAACGGGTAATGAGACACCTAGAGATACCCGGGTGCCCTATCCTGAAACCACAGATTGACGGGGCTTTCCGCCCCGTTCGGGGATCGCCGATGCCGTACGAGTCGTACGACCAATCCCGCCGACCGCCAGCCGGATGGAGAACACCATGGCCCGCCGTTCCGATGTGATGGAAAAGATCGTCGCTCTCTCCCAGAAGCGGGGCTTCGTCTTCCCCTCCAGCGAGATCTACGGCGGACTGCGCGCCTCCTGGGACTACGGCCCGCTCGGTGTCGAGCTCAAGAACAACGTGAAGCGCCAGTGGTGGAAGTCCATGGTGCAGGGCCGCGACGACGTGGTCGGCCTCGACTCCTGCGTGATCCTCAACCCCGAGGTGTGGAAGGCCAGCGGCCACCTCGAGACCTTCACCGACCCGCTGACCGAGTGCCAGTCCTGCCACAAGCGGTACCGGGCGGACCACCTCGAAGAGGCCTACTTCGAGAAGAACGGAAAGCACCCCGCCAACGGCCTCGCCGATCTCGTGTGCGTCAACTGCGGCACCCGGGGCGCGTTCACCGAGCCCAAGAACTTCAGCGGCATGCTCAAGACCTTCCTCGGCCCGGTCGAGGACGAGTCGGGCGTGGCCTACCTGCGGCCCGAGACGGCCCAGGGCATCTTCATCAACTACAAGAACGTCGAGCAGTCGTCGCGGCGCAAGGTGCCCTTCGGCATCGGCCAGATCGGCAAGTCCTTTCGCAACGAGATCACGCCCGGCAACTTCATCTTCCGGACCCGCGAGTTCGAGCAGATGGAGATGGAGTTCTTCGTCCAGCCCGGCACCGATGAGGAATGGCACCAGACCTGGATCGACACCCGGATGGCCTGGTACCTCGACCTCGGCATCAGGGCCGAGAACCTGCGGCTGTTCGAGCACCCCGCCGAAAAGCTGTCGCACTACTCCAAGCGGACCGTGGACGTGGAGTACCGCTTCGGCTTCCAGGGTTCGGAGTGGGGTGAGCTCGAGGGTGTCGCCAACCGCACCGACTACGATCTGCTCAGCCACTCCAAGGCCTCCGGTAAGGAGCTGATCTTCTTCGACCAGGCCTCCGGCGAGCGCTACACCCCGTATGTCATCGAGCCCGCGGCCGGGGTGGACCGCTGCATGCTCACCTTCCTGATGGACGCCTACACCGAGGATGAGGCGCCCAACGCCAAGGGCCAGATGGAGACCCGGATCAGCCTCAAGCTCGATCCGCGGCTGGCCCCGGTCAAGGTCGCGGTTCTGCCGTTGTCGCGCAACACCGACCTGTCCCCGAAGGCCCGGGACCTCGCGGCCGCGCTGCGCAGGCACTGGAACGTCGACTTCGACGACGCCGGCGCGATCGGCCGCCGCTACCGCCGCCAGGACGAGATCGGCACCCCGTTCTGCATCACCGTCGACTTCGACACCCTGGAGGACAACGCGGTGACCGTCCGGGAGCGCGACACGATGAAGCAGGAGCGCATCTCCCTCGACCAGGTCGAGTCCTTCCTCGCGGTCCAGCTCCTGGGCTGCTGACCAGCAGCCGAGAACCTACCGATGAGTAACGTCGTAGTCTCGATCGCATGGCTACTACACGTGAAGCGAACGCGCATTGGGAAGGGCCGCTCCTCAGCGGCCAGGGCTCGGTCTCGCTGGACTCCTCGCACGCGGGGGAGTTCCCGGTGACCTGGGCCTCCCGCTCGGAGAAGGCCGACGGCCGGACCAGTCCCGAGGAGCTCATCGCGGCGGCTCACTCGACCTGTTACTCGATGGCGTTGTCGCATGGCCTCGCCGGAGCCGGTACCCCGCCGACCTCCGTCGACACCAAGGCCGAGGTGACCTTCCAGCCCGGGGAGGGCATCACCGGCATCCACCTGACCGTCCGCGCCTCGGTCCCCGGCCTGTCGGCGGAGGACTTCGCCAAGGCCGCCCAGGGCGCCAAGGAGAACTGCCCCGTCAGCAAGGCCCTCACCGGGACCAAGATCACTCTGGACGCCGAGCTCGTCTGACGGCCCTCCACGCACCCGGAACCCGCTGTGATAGTGGTCACAGCGGGTTCCTCGTCGTTCAGGCGCCGAACGGCCTGGGGTTGCCCTTGGTGCCCGCGCCCTTGCCCCACGACAGCACCTCCCAGGTGACACCCTTGATGTGGCCCTCGCCGGTGCCCGCGTTGTACTTGCTCTTGGGGGTCTTGCCGTCGAGCAGGTAGCGGAAGGTGTAGGTGTCCAGGTCGAGCATGATGCCCTTGTGGGACGGGGTTCCGGGACCACGGTCGCCGACGAAGCCGGTGACCGAGCGGCCCTTGTAGGTGACTTTGACCTTGGTGTGCAACGGCCAGCTGGGGGAGGCGAACAGTCCCTTCTGCATGGGCTTGCCACCGGCCGGTGCACCGGTGTCCCCGTTGACGCCGGAGCCGTCGTCCCAGAAGTAGGACGCGGTGGTCTGTCCCTTGAGCAGGGCCTTGGCCTGCTTGAGCTGGGCCTCGGCCTTGCGCTGCTCCTTCTCGCGGGGGCTCGCGGTCGCGACGGGGGCCTTCACGGCGGACTTGCTCTGCAGGGCGGCGTTGTTGGTCTGAGCGTTCGAGACGTCGTCGTTGTTGACGACGGCCAGGCCGGTGGCGAGGGCGACAGCGCTGAAGCCGGCGAGGGAGAGGGTGATCGCTTTGGTCTGCACGGAAATCCTTTTGCTCGAGGGTCAGGAGATGCCCCCGGCAGGGCACGGCGCGGCAAAGCGGCTGGGCTGGGACCGGGGGCTTCCGCTGGGCGCTCGGTGGCGCGGCGCGCACGGCAGGGGACCGTGGCTCAGCTGCGGAAGTGGGTGCGGGACGGGGCTCTGAGGTCCTCCGCCGGGCACCTGACCTGCGTCAGGGCACAGATCGGGCGCCTCACCTGGTGGGCCAGGCGCTCACTACAAGTAATCACATGTGTCAAGGAAACACCAAATGATGGCTTGTGTCCGGTATGACTCGGTAGATCTTTTACATCGGCACGTAACCACGGCTTCCGCGCCTATCCTGAACAGCAGCAGGCCCGCTTTCCCCATTTCGGGTGGGGAAAGCGGGCCTGCGTTGTGGTCAGACGGGGTGGATCAGCTGGTCACGACGAGGGTCTGGTTGTAGGTGCCGGACCCGGCCGTCACCTCACCCTTCAGCGCGTAGGTGCCGGTGACCGTGGCGGTTCCCGGGCACAGGAAGTTGCTACCCGAGCTG
Source organism: Streptosporangiaceae bacterium (assembly GCA_039928335.1). Lineage (GTDB taxonomy): Bacteria > Actinomycetota > Actinomycetes > Streptosporangiales > Streptosporangiaceae > Actinocorallia. The sequence goes on from JBDSTJ010000585.1 coordinate 3,562, forward strand.
ATCTTGTTGACGGTGGCGTTCTTCAGTCCGGCCTGGGCCTCGGGGCTGGTGGTGACGGGGCGGTTGGCGTTCGTCCCGTTCCAGGCGTTGGCGGTGATGGACCCGCCGTAATAGCAGGTGATCCCGCCGAAGATGTTCACCACGGCCTTCACCTTGAAGTTGGCCAGCGTGAGGGTGGCGTCGCGGCCGCCCGCGACGGGCGCGTAGGTCACGTTGCCGCCGTTCCACGGTACGACCGAGGTGATGGTCGAGCTGAGGGCGCCGGAGCACCCGGTGGAGGGCGGGGAGGAGAACGAGGCGGCCGTGATGTTCAGGCCGGTCCCGTTCGAGGCGATCGAGCCGAGCAGGGTCGAGGAGGTGCAGGTCCCCGACCCGAGCGTCGTCGACACAGTGGCCGTCCCGAGCAGGCTGCCCTGCACCTTGCCGGAGTAGGCCGCCCCGGTGGTCGTCCCCCTCCTGATGGTGGTGGTGGCCGCTGACGCCGACGGGACGGCGACGAGCGCTGCTGTGGCCGCCACTGCGGTGAACGCGGCCAGGGTCTTGATCTGAGGCACTTGCGACTCCTTCGTCCGGTTTGAATGCCACCCGTGACCGTAAGGAAGAGTCAATCCAGCGTCAAGGCTTCAAGGTCTTTCGTGTCTGGCCGCAAAGCGACAGATTTTCGTGTTTAAGTGAACGGGGACTGCACATGTCCTCGTTCCACACCGATCACCTGCATCACCGCGTTGATCAGAGCGAGGTGGGTGAACGCCTGCGGGAAGTTCCCCAGATGCTGCCCGGTGTGCGCGTCGATCTCCTCGCCGTACAGCTGGAGGTGGCTGGAGTAGGACAGCAGCTTGTGGCAGAGCGTCTTGGCCCGCTCGGTCTCGCCGATCGACACCAGCGCCGACACCAGCCAGAACGAGCAGATCGTGAAGGTTCCCTCCTCGGAGGCGAACCCGTCGTCGGTCTCCTTGGCCCGGTAGCGCAGCACCAGGTCGTCCTCGGTCAGCTCGTCGGCGATGGCGAGCACGGTGTCGCGCACCCGCTCGTCGTCGGCCGGCAGGAAGCCCAGCAGCGGGATCAGCAGAACCGAGGCGTCCAGCGCCTTGGAGCCGTAGTGCGCGGTGAACACGCCCCGCTCGTCCAAGGCGTTGTCCAGCACATCCGCGCGGATCTGGTCGGCGGCCCGCTGCCAGCGGCCGGCCCGCTCGTGCTCGTCCCCGCCGCGCAGCCGGGCGAGCCTGGCACCGCGGTCGGCGGCTACCCAGCAGAACACCTTGGAGGAGGTGAAGTGCTGCGGCTCGCCCCGGACCTCCCACATGCCGCAGTCGGGCTTGTGCCAGTTGGCCAGGGCCTCCTCGACCTGGGTGACGACGATCTTCCAGAGCCGGTCGTCGAGCCGGTCGCGCTTCGTCACGAAGAGGTAGACCGAGCCGATGATCGCGCCCCACACGTCGTGCTGGGCCTGGGTGTAGGCACCGTTGCCGATCCGGACCGGCTTCGCGCCGTCGTAGCCCGACAGGTGGTCGAGGGTCTCCTCGGGCAGGGTGGCCCGCCCGTCCACCCCGTACATGATCTGGAGCCGGCCGTTGGCGGCCTGGGCCACATCGGTGATGAAGTGAAAGAAGTCGTTGGCCTCCCAGTCGTATCCGAGGGTGTAGAACGCCCACAGCGCCATCGTGCTGTCGCGGATCCAGGTGTAGCGGTAGTCCCAGTTGCGGTCGCCGCCGGGCGTCTCGGGCAGCGAGGTCGTCGCCGCGGCCGCTACGGCACCGGTCGGGGCGTAGGTGAGCCCTTTGAGCGTCAGAGCGCTGCGCTGCAGGTAGGAGCGCCACGGATGGTCGGGGAAGTCACCTCGGTCGAGCCAGTGCTGCCAGTGGTGCACGGTCCACACCAGCCGGTCGTGGGCCTCCTCGAGGTTCTGCGGGGCCCCGTGGGTGCTCCATGACAGGGCCACGAACCGGGATTCGCCGTCCTTGAGCAGGGTGCGCCCGGTGGCCAGCGAGCCCTCGAACCCGACGTTCAGGTCGGTGGTCAGATGCAGGTCCACCCCGGGGCTCTTGGCCACCGCGTGGTGATATCCCTCACCGGTGTAGTCCCACTTGGCCGGATTGCGGCCGTAGTCGAACACCGGCATGCAGTCCATCCGGACCTGGACATTGCCGTTGACGCACTGGACCTTGCGGAGCAGCACGTGGTCGGAGTCGTAGTCGGTCGGCGCGCGCCGGTTGGACTGCGACCTCTCGTTCTCGTGGTGCCACGGGCCCATCAGCAGGGCGTCGGTCACCACCAGCCAGCCGCCCCGGGTCCACCACGTCGTCTCCAGGACGAGGGTCCCGGGAATGTAGCGCTGCGCCGCGGGCACCTCGACGCCGGCGGGCCCGATCCGGAAGTAGCCCGCGTCACGGTCCAGAAGGGAGCCGAACACGCTCGGTGAGTCCATCCGTGGCAGGCAGAGCCACTCCACGTTGCCGCTCGGCGCGACCAGCGCCGTGGTCTCGCAGTCCGACAGGAAACCGAAATCGGCGATCGGCGCGAACGCCCCGCCACTGTGACCCCCTGGACCCGAGCCTCCGTCGAGCGGCCGCACGGCCTCACCCCCCTCATCTGTGACGTCCCCGGAAAACACCATGGACAAGACCCCAATCTACTGTGCAGAGAATGCGAAGTGTCTGGAATGTCCCCATTGGAATAGACCACTCCCATGGTGCTGACCTGGGGTTATGTACTCCGGACGAATAGGGCGACAGGGCTTGTACTGGACGAGAGGTACAGTCCCCGGCCATAGGGTGAAAACCGGGCCGTGAAGGAGCTCGCCGTGACGAAGTTCGTTTACGACTTCACAGAAGGCAACAAAAATCTCAAGGACCTGCTGGGCGGAAAAGGTGCAAATCTTTCCGAAATGACCAATCTTGGTCTTCCGGTACCTCCCGGTTTCACGATCACCACCGAGGCCTGCCGCCACTATCTCACCGAGGGTGAGCTTCCGGCGGGCCTCGACGCGGAGATCGGCTCCCATCTCGACGCGCTCGAGGCGGCCGTGGGCAAGCGGCTCGGCCAGGCCGACGACCCGCTGCTGGTCAGCGTCCGGTCCGGGGCCAAGTTCTCCATGCCCGGGATGATGGACACCGTCCTCAACATCGGCCTCAACGACGCATCGGTGGAGGGCCTGGCCAAGCAGGCCGGCAACGAGCGGTTCGCCTGGGACTCCTACCGCCGGCTCATCCAGATGTTCGGCAGGACCGTGCTGGACGTCGACGGCGAGCTGTTCGAAGAGGCCCTCGACGAGCTCAAGCACGCCCGGTCGGCCACCAACGACCTCGATCTCGAAGCCGCCGACCTCCGGACGCTCGTGGCCACCTACAAGGAGATCGTCCGCGAGCAGGCGGGCCGGGAGTTCCCCGCCGACCCCCGCGAGCAGATGGACCTGGCCGTCAACGCCGTGTTCGACTCCTGGAACAGCGACCGCGCCATCCTCTACCGCCGCCAGGAGCGCATCCCCACCGACCTGGGCACCGCCGTCAACATCTGCACCATGGTGTTCGGCAACCTCGGGATGGACTCGGGCACCGGCGTGGCCTTCACCCGCGACCCGGCCTCCGGCCACCAGGGGATCTACGGCGACTACCTGCAGAACGCCCAGGGCGAGGACGTCGTCGCGGGAATCCGCAACACGATATCCCTGGCCGACCTGGAGGGCATCGACAGCACCTCCTACGACCAGCTCCTGGCGATCATGGAGAAGCTGGAGAACCACTACCGCGACCTGTGCGACATCGAGTTCACGGTGGAGCGCGGCAAACTGTGGATGCTGCAGACCCGGGTCGGCAAGCGCACCGCGGGGGCCGCGTTCCGGATCGCGATCCAGCTCGTGGACCAGGGCCTGATCGAGCTCGACGAGGCCGTCGACCGGGTCACCGGCGACCAGCTCGCCCAGCTGATGTTCCCCCGCTTCGACGCCGACGCGGACAAGGTGCAGATCGCCAAGGGCATGAACGCCTCGCCGGGCGCGGCCGTCGGCAGAGTCGTGTTCTCCTCGGAGGCCGCGGTGGCCGCCGCAGCCAGGGGCGAGCACGTCATCCTGGTCCGCAGGGAGACCACCCCCGACGACCTCACCGGCATGATCGCCGCCCAGGGCATCCTGACCTCGCGCGGGGGCAAAACTTCGCACGCGGCGGTCGTGGCCCGCGGCATGGGCAAGACCTGTGTCTGCGGCGCGGAGGAACTCGACGTCGACGTCAAGGGCCGCAGCGCCACGGTCGGCGACCTGACCGTCAACGAGGGCGACGTCATCTCGATCGACGGCACCTCCGGCGCGGTCTACCTCGGCGAGGTGCCGGTCAGCTCCTCGCCCGTCGTCCAGTACTTCGAGGGCACCCTGTCCGCGCCGGACGGCGACGAACTCGTCCAGGCCGTCCACCGGATCATGACCCACGCTGACGCCGCGGCCCGGCTCACCGTGCGGGCCAACGCCGACAACCCCGAGGACTCCGCGCGGGCCCGCAGGTTCGGCGCCACCGGCATCGGCCTGTGCCGGACCGAGCACATGTTCCTGGGGGACCGGCGGCAGCTCATCGAGGACCTCATCCTCGCCGAGTCGCCCGCCGAGCGGACCGCCGCGCTGGACGCCCTCGAGCCGATGCAGCGAGAGGACTTCGGCGGCATCTTCCGCGAGATGGACGGTCAGCCCGTCACGATCAGGCTGATCGACCCGCCACTGCATGAGTTCCTCCCGGACTTCACCGAGCTCTCGGTGAAGGTGGCGCTGGCCGGTGACGATGCGGATCCGAGGGATCGCACGCTGCTGGAGTGCGTCCACCGCCTGCACGAACAGAACCCTATGCTCGGACTGCGTGGCGTAAGGCTGGGTTTGGTGATTCCCGGGCTTTTTGCCATGCAGGTGCGGGCGATCGCCGAGGCGGCGGCCGACCGGGTGGGTGAGGGGGGTGACCCGCGGCCCGAGATCATGATCCCACTGGTCGGGTCCATCCAGGAACTCGAACACGCCCGGGACGAGGCACGGCAGGTGGTCTCCCAGGTGGCGGCGGAGACCGGCGTCTCGGTGGCCACCCTGATCGGGACGATGATCGAGTTGCCGCGTGCGGCGCTGACCGCAGGCCAGATCGCCGAGGCGGCGGAGTTCTTCTCCTTCGGGACCAACGACCTGACCCAGACGACCTGGGGTTTCTCCCGAGACGACGTAGAGGCCTCGTTCTTCAGCCGGTACCTGGACCTGGGGATCTTCGGTGTCTCGCCGTTCGAGACCCTGGACCGCGAGGGCGTCGGCCGGCTCGTGCGGATCGCGGTGGAAGAAGGGCGCCGCAGCCGGCCGGAGCTCAAACTCGGCGTCTGCGGTGAGCACGGGGGAGACCCCGACTCGGTGCACTTCTTCCACGAGGTCGGCTTGGACTACGTGTCGTGCTCGCCGTTCCGGGTGCCAGTGGCCCGGCTCGAGGCGGGCCGCGCGGCGATCGAGACGGCCGGGAGCGACAGCCGGTAGTACCACGGGGGGCCGAACTTGGAGATCCTTGCAGTCATCTCACCTAGTGTGGGCAAAGCGATGACGATGGATATCGACGTGACGGATTCCGAAGACAGCCCGGAGACCTCTCCGGCCCCCCGCCCTGCCCGTACCAAGAAGAAGACCCCACGCTGGCGGTCCTGGCTGGGCCGCACGCTGTTCGTGGTCCTGGCGGTGGTGATCGCCACCCCGCTGACCGTGGGCTGGCGGGTCTGGTACACCGCGCGCCAGGACAACAGGCCGCACTCCGACGCGATCATCGTGCTGGGTGCGGCCCAGTACAACGGCGTCCCCTCGCCCTATCTGAAGTTCCGGCTCCGGCACGCCCTGGAGCTCTACCACCAGAAGGTCGCACCGGTGATCGTCACGGTCGGCGGCAAGGCCCCCGGCGACAACTTCACCGAGGCGGGCACCGGCAAGAAGTACCTGATCAGCCAGGGCGTCCCGGAGGCGCAGATCGTGTCGGTCCCGACCGGCCGCGACACGCTGCAGAGCATGGTCGCGGTGGGCGAGGAGTACCGCAGGCACGGCTGGAAGTCCGGCGTGATCGTCACCGACCCCTGGCACAGCCTGCGCTCGACCAAGATGGCGGCCGACAACGGGATCAGGGCGGTGGCGTCGCCGACCCGCAGTGGCCCGAGCGTCGGGACCCGTGAGACCCAGTTCGACTCGATCGTCCGGGAGACCGGCGGCTATGTGTACTACGTGTTGCTGGGCCGTAGCCGGGGCAAGATGTAGCCGTCACGGGAAAGTCACCCCGGCGCACTATCCTCTCTGGATGAACGCCTACACCTCCCGGGACATTCAGCGTTGGGCCGCCGAGCCGCCCAAGCGCAAGGACCGTACGGCGTTCGAGCGCGACCGGGCCAGGGTCCTGCACTCCTCCTCGCTGCGCCGCCTCGCGGCCAAGACTCAGGTCGCCGACCCCGGATCCCTCACCGAGCAGGGTCAGCACAGCCTCAGGACCCGGCTCACGCACTCCCTGGAATGCGGGCAGGTCGGCCGTGAGCTGGGCAAGTCCCTGGGCTGCGATCCCGACCTGGTCGAGACCGCCTGCCTCGCCCACGACCTCGGCCACCCGCCGTTCGGGCACAACGGCGAGGTCGCGCTGGACGCCTTCGCCGCGCCGTGCGGCGGGTTCGAGGGCAACGCCCAGAGCCTGCGGCTGCTGACCCGGCTGGAGCCCAAGACCTTCGCCGAGGACGGGCGCAGCGTCGGCCTCAACCTGACCCGGGCGACCCTCGACGCGACCATGAAGTACCCGTGGACCCGCGAGGTCAACGCCCGGAAGTACAACGTCTATGAGGACGACGCCGACGTCGCGGCCTGGGTGCGCGCGGAGATCCCCGAGGGCCGGACCTGCTTTGAGGCCCAGGTCATGGACTGGTCGGACGACGTGGCGTACTCGGTCCACGACCTGGAGGACTCGCTGGTCTCCGAGACGGTCAAGCTGGAGTGGCTCGCCGACCCGGTGGAGCGCCGCGACGTCTGCGCGACCGCGGCCAAGCTCTACTGCGACGCAGAGCTCAGCGAGCTCGAGGAACGGTTCGGCGACCTGCTCGACCAGCAGTTCTGGCCACGGAGCATCGACTTCACCGGCAGCACGTTCGCCGCGCTCAAGAACCTCACGAGCTGGTTGATCGGCCGGTTCTGCATGGCGGCCGAGGAGGCGACCAGGGCGCGGTACGGACCGGGCCGGCTGACCCGCTACTCCGCGGACCTGATCGTTCCCCGGCAGGTCCGGCTCGAGTGCGCGCTCCTCAAGGCGATCACCGCGCACTACGTGTGGAGCTCCTACCGGACGACCCGGGCGCACCAGCGGGACGTCGTGCTGGAGCTCGCCCAGGCGATCGCGGCCGGGGCCCCGGAGACTTTGGACCTTCCGTTCCGATGGGCTTTCGCCGACGCGCACGACGATGCCGCCAGGTTGCGGGTCGTCGTCGATCAGGTCGCTTCTCTCACGGACACCTCCGCCCTCATCCGCCACGGCCGTCTCATTGGGTAGCTGGACAGTTACGGATCTGCCTGTTCAGATGGGCACTACGCCCCGGACGAGGAGGTCCCCATGCCTGAGTCGTACGTCATCGTCGGAGCCGGACTGGCAGGAGCCAAAGCCGCGCAGACGCTGCGGGAGGAGGGATTCGGTGGAGACATCGTGCTGGTGGGCGAGGAGCAGCACCGGCCCTACGAACGGCCGCCGCTCACCAAGGGTCTGTTGCTCGGCAAGGAGGCCGACGAGTCGGTTTTCGTCCATGCCGAGGCCTGGTACGCCGCCAACGACGTCACTCTGATCACGCACACCCCCGCGCTGAGTATCGACCGGACGCGCAGGAGCGTGCGGCTCGCCGACGGCCAGGACGTGCCCTATGCCAAGCTGCTGCTCGCCACCGGAGCCGCGCCCCGCAAGCTCAAGGTTCCCGGCGCGGCCCTGTCCGGCGTGCACAC
>JBDSTJ010000586.1:0-5809 GCA_039928335.1 Streptosporangiaceae bacterium
CGTGTCGGCGTCGACCACCGGTGCGGTGTAGATGCTCTGGACCGGCCGTATCCTGGGGCCGGCCGAACCGATGACACCGCGCACCGCCCTGGGCTCTTCCTTGGTCCTCTCGAGGACCCCGGCGGCGCTCCTTCATCGCCGGAATCCCTCTTGATCAGGGTGAATAGATCCGGAATCATGCTGCGTCAGTGCTCGGCCCTGTGGTCGCTCAGCTCGGCATCGAACCGAGCTGGAGAGAGCCGGGGTTGCTCCGGGGTGCGACCCCAGACTTGGGGGGTGGCAATGTGCTCCGGCGCCGGGTCTGATGAGGGCATGAAGCGATCGATTTCACCGGACCCGCCCCACGGCGGTGGCGTTCTGTGCGTGCGGCGGGCGCAGGTCGACGTTCGGAGGCGGCCATGAGCAGAGACGGGCAGCGATCCTGGATGTCCGGTACGGGCAGCGCCTGGTGGGTCGAGCGCCTTCGCAACGCCGAGCGCATCCGTCAGATCCTGCTCGAGGCGCACATGACTGCCTGGGGCAGCACCCGGGACGGTTTCATGGTGCTGGGCGGGCACCGGGGCGTCTTCTTCGTCACCTGCAACGCGGGACGGCACACCGCCCAGAGTTTCATCGAGCGCGAAGTGGTCCTGTACACCGAAGTGCTGCGGGCGGCCGGCTACCAGACCCTCCCCTCGCCGGAAGATCCCGGGCACACCATCGAGGCATGGCGACGGGAGAGCGGCACCGCCTGAACCCACCTCGCGTGCGCGTTGCGGGCGGCGATCACGGCCGGTCAAGGCAGGATCTCGACGTACCCCTCGGTTCCGCGCACGCGGATGCGCTGCCCGTCACGGATCAGCCGGGTGGCCTGCTCCACGCCCACGACGGTCGGCAGGCCGTACTCCCGGGCGATCACTGCGCCGTGGGTCATCAGGCCGCCCACCTCCGTCACCAGACCCGCGATTCCGACGAACAGCGGCGACCAGCTGGGGTCCGTGAAGGTCGTGACCAGGATGTCGCCTGCTTCGAGATCGGCCTTCGCCAGGTCAAGGATGACGCGGGCCCTTCCCTCGACGGTCCCGGCGGAGACCGGCAGCCCGGTCAGAGCGCCGGTCGGCACGTCTTCGCGCCGGTAGGCACCTGTGACGGCCTCACCATCCGAGGTGAGCACCCGGGGCGGTGTGAGCGCGTGGTAGGACCGGAACGCGTCCTTGCGCCGCTGTACCAGCTGGTCATCCACCTGGTTCGAGCGCACCACGTCGTGAAGTTCCTGGAACGTGAGAGAGAAGATGTCGTCCCTCTCGACAAGCACGTCGGCCTGCACGAGGCGCTCGGCCTCCGCCAGCAGGGCCTGCTTGTAGACGAAGTAGCGGCTGACGATGCCGTACTTCGGGTACTCCCGGTACCCGATGAAGGTTCTGACCCGGTCGATCATCCGCTTGGCCTCGTCGGCTTTCCGGTCCCCGTCCGGCAGGGCCCGCAGGCGTGACAGCACGTCCTGTTCCTTCCTCTGTGCCTTCTGCCGCCCCTGCTCGAAGCGCCGCTCGGCGACGCCCGGCTCGAAGTTCCGGACATTGTCGAGGATCATGGGCACGAGCGTGCTGGGGCGCTCGCGCCAACGTGGCCTCGCAATGTCGATCTCGCCGACGCAGCGCATGCCGTACCGGTCGAGGTAGGCCTCCAGGGCGTCGCGAACTTCGGTCCCGCCCGCGAGTTTCGCCAGCTCGTCCAGGAAGCTCTCGTCCAGGACGCTCCCGTCCTGCACGCCCTGCAGGAACGCCACCACCTCTGGCTGCGGGCGGACCACGTCCGCGACGTCGAGCAGCGCCAGCCCCATCTCCGAGGTGACGTTGCCGGGGGCCGACAGCGTGAGCGTGTCAGCCGCGTTCCTCTCGCCCAGCCATTCCCGCAGCGTGTCGTTGAGCCACCACGTGGCCTCCATCCCCGCCATGATCGCCTGAAGGTTCAGCGGATCGCTGAGGACTCGCTTGTGCTCCTCGAAGGCCTCCAGCAGAAAGTCGAACAGCGCCGGTCCGGTCTTCGTCCGGATGTCGCGCTCCAGGGCCGCGATGGACACCCTGCTGCGCTCGATCAGCTCGGTGACGATGGCCGGATCGGTCTCGATCGGGGCGGACACGCCGCCGACCGACGGCCCGCCGGGACCCGCGTCCGGCGTGTCCGGGATCAACGGGACGAAATCGTCGCGGTCGAGAACGGTCTCCAGCGCGTCCCTGACCAGCGGATCACTTCTCCCCATGGCGTCCAGGAGGCCGGTGCGGCTCGCGGGCGAGGCCAGGCGCGGGGTGACGTCCACGAACAGCCTCCCACCGGCTTCGTGCATCGGCACCATGGCAGTCAGCCGCCACATGGACAGCCCCAGTGGCCTCATGGGGTCGGTCATCATCTGCCCATGACCAACGGAGACGTAGACGTGATTGTCCTGGTCGCCGGTCTCGGGGATGGGGAACAGCGTCGTGATCGGCCGGGTCTGAACGATCTGGAAGCCATCATCGACCAGGCACCACTCGATGTCCTGCGGGCAGCCGAAGTGCGCTTCGATCCGACGCCCGAGCCGCACGAGCCGCACGGCCTGCGCATCTGTCAACGCCGGCTGCTCCCGCCACTGCGAGGCGATCGCCACTTCCGACGTACCGCCGGCCGGCAGGGCGTGAACGGCTCGCTGTTTGACGGCGATCGCCTTGGCGACGACTTCGCCGTGTCGCACCGTGAAGACGTCCGGGTTCACCAGGCCGGAGACCAGGGCTTCGCCGAGCCCGAAGCCGGCGTCCACGGTGGCGACCTTCCGGTTGCCCGTGACGGGGTCGGCGGTGAACAGGATGCCGGCCACCTGCGGGAAGACCATCTGCTGCACGACCACCGCCATGGCGACCCCACGGTGGTCGATGCCGTTCTGCCGGCGGTAGGTCACGGCCCGCTCGGTGAACAGCGAGGCCCAGCACCGGCTGACGTGCTGGAGGATCGCCACCGGCCCGACGACGTTCAGATAGGTGTCCTGCTGGCCGGCAAAGGAGGCTGTCGGCAGGTCCTCTGCCGTCGCGCTGGATCGGACGGCGTAGGCGGCTTGCCCGCCGAGTGGGGCGAGCGCGCGGGTGATCGCCCCCGCGAGGTCGGCCGGGATGGCGATCCCTTCGATCATCTGACGAATCTGTGCGCTGAGCGTGCGGGCCGACTCCCGGTCGTCCGGGTTCACGCGCGACAACTGATCGAGCCGATCGTCGATCGACGGCGCTTCCGCCATGATCCGCCGGAAGGCGTCCGTCGTCACGCAAAAGCCACCCGGCACCCGGATGCCTTCGATCCGCGACAACCCGCCCAGATTCGCGCCCTTGCCGCCCACGACCGCGACCTGCATCTCGTCAACCTCTTGAAGATCCAACACGTACTGCCCAGTCATTGCGACACCTCCGAGTCGGCCCTGCTCCGTCGCGTTGCGGTGGCCGAACGCATCACCGACGCCTCCACTTCTGTCCCACCTCTGGTCGAGCACGTCCTCATCCCTGGTCGCCTTCCCGGTCCCCCACGGGCTCGACGTCACCGCCTCCCCGGGAGGCCAACCACCACGCAGGCACGTCGTGCCCCCGATTCCGCAGGTTGTGGCATCGGCCGCCGATTCTGCACCCTCACCCGGGTCTTGCCGCAAGCCCCCCAGCGCGCTATACGTTGAGAGTGGCAAGGAAAGAGCTCTCCTTGCCTTTCTGCCTTCCACCGGAACTGACAGGCTTCTCGCGAAGCGGTGGCACGCCGCGTACGGGTACACCTCGTTCGGACTCCGTCAGCTCGGCCCGGTGACCGCCTCCCAACGGATCGAGCGGATCCGGTTGCGGGTCGCGCCGACGGCCCGGAGAAGCCCCCGCTCGCTGATGCGTTCGTGCACGGCCAGCGACAGGGTGTTGGCGATGCCCCTCAGGGTGATCACGATGGCGAGCGCGAGCATCACCTAGATCCGCCCAGCGGGCCGACCCAGCCCGGCAGGGCGGAGACATCGTCCCGGATCTCCCGGCGCACCGGCTCGCCGCCGAGGAGCCCCAGTCCGGATCCTGGGAGTCCGGTACTTGTTAGGGGTTGTCTACGGGTACCCATGGCGGGGCATGTCGCCGATCCTGGGTCGGGTACTGCCCCGGGCATCGGGCCGGGGCACCCAGGCCGAAAGGTGGAACACGATGACTCAGCCGTCCGTAGACCTCGGATCCTGGATTCGGCGCTATCACCAGGCGCCGGAAAGCACCGTTCGGCTGGTCTGCTTCCCTCATGCCGGTGGCTCGGCGAACTTCTACTTCCCGGTCTCCGCGAAGCTGTCGCCGACCGTTGAGGTCCGTGCCGTGCAGTATCCGGGGCGTCAGGACCGCCGGAAGGAGGCCAACATCGGCGACATTCACGAACTGGCGGATGCGGCGTTCGAGGCGGTGCGAACCCTCGCGGACATGCCGCTGGCGTTCTTCGGGCACAGCATGGGCGCGGTGGTCGCCTACGAGGTGGCGTTGCGGCTGGAGCAGGCCGGTGTCGCACCACTCACCCGGCTCTTCGTCTCGGGGCGGCGGGCGCCGTCGCGGTACCGGTCCGACCGGGTGCACGAACGCGACGACCAGGGTGTGGTCGCCGAGCTGCGCAGGCTGAGCGGGACGGGGACGGATCTCCTCGGCGACCCGGAGACCCTGGAGATGATCCTTCCGGCGGTCAGGAACGACTACCGCGCCATCGAGACCTACCGCCACGCGCCGGGCCGGACGGTGAACTGCCCGGTGTCCGTGCTGATCGGCGACTCCGACCCGCAGGTGACGACCGCCGAGGCCGACGCCTGGTCGGAGCACACCACGGGCTCGTTCGACCTGCGGGTCTTCCCCGGCGGGCACTTCTACCTGGCCGAACGCAGTGCCGAGGTCATCACGGCCGTGTCCAACGACCTGGCGACCGTCGGGTCCCACGCCGGGCCTTAGTTCACCTTTAGCGGTGGTGCTGACGATGGTGGTCGTTCGCGGACAACCCTCGGGAGTACAGCGTGAAGACCCAGAGATCAGCATGGCGGCGGCCGGTCAGAGTCACGGCGGCGGTGTTCGGCGCGGGACTGCTCAGCCTCACGCTGAGCGGGGCGGCCGGTGCCCAGTCCAAGGCCCTGCCGCCGCCGCCGCAGGTGAAGGGCCTGGACTTCCTGTTGGGCTCCTTCGAGTGCGCCTACACGCCGCCGCCGGGAGGAAGCCCCTCGGTGACGTACACGAAGACCAGGCGGGCGCTGGGCGGCCACTACTACGACACCGAGGTCAGGATCGAGCCCGGTTCCCTGCGCGGCTTCGCCTCCTACGGCTGGAACCCGGTCGAGGGCACCTTCATCAGCCAGTACCACGACGACTGGGGCAGCTCCGCCAACTACGTCTCGCCCGGCTGGAAGGACGGGCACCTGGTGTTCACCGGGCGCCTCCTCCAGGTGATCACCCCGAGTGCGACCGGTAAGGCCCCGGGGGTGTGGATGGACATCCAGGAGGACTACCACCTGCTCGGCCGCGGGCACTTCACCAGTGTGCAGACCTTCACCCTGCCCAGCGGGGTCACCCTGCAGGGAACGTCGGACTGCCGGCGCGCCTGAGCGCGGCAGAGGTTAGGTCGACTTTAGGGGGGTCGGCGACGCTGAGCCCCGGTGGGCTTCGTTCGTTCTCGCGAGGAAGTGGGTGCGCCGTTCATGGCGAGCAACGAAGAGAGACTTCTCGACTACCTCAAGCGGGTGACGACCGACCTCCGGCAGACGCAGCGCCGGCTGAAGGACGCGGAGGCGGCCGGGCACCAGCCGATCGCGATCGTGGGGATGGCGTGCCGG
>JBDSTJ010000587.1:0-3260 GCA_039928335.1 Streptosporangiaceae bacterium
GGGTCCGCCCGGTGCAGGTCGCCCATGATGCGCTCCAGGTTGGACTCGGGCAGGTCCCGGGTGGTGAGCCTGGCCACCGTGCGGGCGTCCGCTCCATGCACCCCCGACAGCCTGCGGGCCTGGCGGGCCGCGGTCTCCTCGAACATCGCCCGGACCGTACGGCCGAAGGCGAACCCCTCCCCGTCCCTGGCCCTGGCGAACCGGGTCATCAGCTCGATCCGGAGCTCCTCCTCCAGCAGGTAGAGCTTCTTCTCGGCCAGCTGCTGGAACAGCTGGACCAGCTCCCGGTCGCTGAGCGGCTCGAAGTCCAGCTGCTGGAACGTCGCGCGGATGTCGGGGTTGGCGTCCAGCATCCGGCCCATCGAGCCGCCGGCCAGCACCAGCATGAACCGGTGCTCGCGCAGGCCCCGGAAGAGCTCGGAGACGATGTCGGGCGTGAGCTGGTCGGCCTCCTGGACCAGCAGCAGTCCGCCGTCGGCCTGCTGGACCATGCCCGCCACCCGCAGCTCGGTCTCCAGGTCGTCGCGCCCGTGCAGATGGACCGGGCGGCAGGTGATCACATGGCCGGACGGCAGCACGCCGACGGCGCCGAAGATCCCGCCGATGATGCCCGCGACCGTGGCCTTGCCGCAGCCCGGCGGCCCCTCCAGGAGCAGGTTCACCGGCGCGTCCGCCTCGGCGGCCAGCCGTTGCACCGCGGCCTTCACCGAGTTGAGACCGATCATCTCGCCGAGCAGCCGCAGGTAGGCGTCGGCGTCACCGGCCGGCCGCAGCGCCGGCTCGATCGACTCGGCGATCCCGGCGAAGTCCGCGGCGGTCAGCACCAGCCGGTCGCCCGCGCCACCGCCCCGGCCGAGTGCGCGTTGGCAGGCCCGGTCGAGGTAGGCCTCGACCAGCCGTGCCGCGGTCAGGTCGCCGGGCCCGCGCAACCGGGCGAGGTCCTGGGCCGCGATCTCCCACGCCCCCGCGTCGAGGCTGGCCCGGCGCTCGTCCGCGAGGACCCGCAGCAGCGACAGCCGCTGGTCGTCCGCCCGGAGTTCCGGCAGCCGGAAGACCCTGAAGGCGCTCGCCAGCTCGGGGTGGTCCTGGACGAGCCGCTTGTAGGAGCGGGGGTCGCAGGTCGCGACCATCGGGGTACGGGCCCTGGCCCGGATGGCCAGCAGGGTCCGCAGGAAGGCCTGCGGGTCGGGGGCCTCCAGCATCGCCGCGTCCACCCGCTCCAGCAGGAGCACCGAGCCCGGCGGGTCGAACAGCGTCGCGAGGCGTTCCAGGGCCAGGCCCCGCAGGTCCTCGGCGTCGGAGCCGTGCAGGGTGCCGTCGCCCACGGTCAGGGCGACCATCCGGGCGAACCGCCGCTGGCCGGTGTGCGCCCCGCCGACCAGCAGCACGCTCACCGCCGGCGGCGCCGCTCCCGGCCCGGTGCCGGGGGTGCCGCCGCCGTCCATCATGGTCGCGCCGGGGTCGAACCCGCCCGCCCCGCCACGGTCGACCATCGTGGCGCTCGAGTCGAACCGGCCGCCCTGCGGCAGGTCCCGGTCCAGCATGGTCGCGTTGGTGGCGTCCCGGTGCGGCCCCGGGTCGCGCACGGTCGGGTTCGCGGCGTTCACCGCGTCCCTGACCGCCCGCTGGTCGACCATCGTGGCCTGCGGGTCGATCCGTACCGGCCCGGTCACCTGGGCGCTCAGCGCCGCGTTGTCCGACTTGGGCAGCCCGTCGAGGAAGGTGCCCGCGTCGTCGTCGGGTCCCGACACGAACGCGACGCCCGCGCGGCGGGTCGTCGAGCCCGCGTCGTCGTCCGGCGGCGGTGCGATGTCGCCCACCGGCTGCTGCGGTACCGGGGCGAAGTCCAGGAAGTCCCCGACCATCGTCTCGGACATGATCCTGGTGCCGTGGGCGGGCGCGACCCTGGTCCTGGGCGGCTCCCCCACTTCCGGCTGCGGAACCGGCGGCTGCCGCGGCCCGTCCGGCTGGTCGAACCCGAGCGGCCCCGTCGTGTGCGGGTCCGGCTCGCCGCCCCCGCCGAGCAGCCGCCCGCCGAGCTGGCGGGCCCGCCCGAAGACGTTGCCGAACACCTTCCCGGCCTGCTGGGCCAGCTCGTCGGCCGTGGGGCCCCGCTGGACCGCCGGCGGCCGCCGGGGCCCCTGCTCCTGCGGCACACCCTGCTGCTGCGCCGCCGCGGCCTGGTCCCCGGGCGGCCCGAACCCACCCTGGTCGGCACCCGCCTGGCCAGGCTGCTGGTTCGCCCCCGCAGACACGTAGCCAGGCTGACCATCCGCTCCCGGCTGGCCGACTGCGCCCGGAGGCCCGTAAGAGGGCTGGCCACCCGCACCCGGCTGACCGTGGGCAGGCTGGCGGGCTGGCGGGCTGGCGGGCTGATGAGCGGGCTGGCCGAAACCTTGCTGGCCGGGGGCGGGTTGCTGTCCGTACGGAGCCTGGGAGTCGGGTTGCCGGCCGAATGGGTCCTGTTGCGGGGTCTGCGGGAAGCCCGGGTGCTGCTGCGCGGCCGCCGGCTGGCCGTAGGGCTGCTGGGACGGCTGGCCCTGGCCCGGAGCACCCCACGCGCCGACGGCGGGCTCGGCGGCGGGCTGCTGGGCGCCCCAGGGAAGCGGCGGGAGTTCGCCGGGCGCGGGAAGGGGCGGCATGCCGGGTGCCTGGGCGGGTGACTGCCAGGCGGGCTGCGGGACCGGCGCGGGCGCCGGCGGTGTGGGGGCGGCGGTCGTCGCCGAGGCGCGTTCCGGACCGATGATCTCGGCGAGGAGAGCGGTGGTGGAGGGGAAGCCGCGGGGTCGGGACGGGATCCCGCCGCCGAGCCGGCACCAGCCGAGATCCAGGGCGTACATCGCGCCGAGCACCTGTTCGCGCCGGCGGGTCAGGCCGGTCCTGAGCTGCTCGGGCAGGCGGCCGTCGACCGGCCAGAACCGGCGGCGGAGCGGGTGGCCGGGCTGTGTGATCATCGCCTGGACGGTGAACCTGATCTCCGGGTCGAGCCACGGGATGACCTGGTCGATCACATCCTGCCTGATCACCGACACGTCGGCGGCGAGCAGGGTGGCCGCGATCAGGCGCGGCTCCACGAACGTGGGCTGGTCGGCCGGGCCTGAGGCTTTGACCAGCGACTCCGACAGGGCGTAGAAGGCATGCCGGAAGTTGTCGCCGGCGGAGGTCTCGGGCCGCAGCGCGGGCGTGAGCTCCGGCGGGCAGCGCGTCAGCCACTGCTGGACGACGGCCTCGTCGCCGTGCGGCAGCGCCGTGTAGTCCAT